>CALFWI010000044.1 GCA_937928615.1 uncultured Saprospiraceae bacterium
TACTGGCGATTCCCCTCGTTTATCTGTACTTAACACCCAGTAACCATGACTTTTTCCAAAGCGGTCTTCTCGCTCATTCGTTCTCAAAAATTGATAATATTGACTACAGGAAGCTTTCAAATTTAGTTGTTCCGAAGCTTCGTAGGTAAGGCTTATTCGAGGGGATAAATAATTCTTTTGGGTGACCGTGTAATAGGTACTTCTTAAGCCTAAACCAAGATTAAATTTGTTAAATCCCTTTAGATTATATTGTAGATAACCAGAGTGTTGACTCCCCATTAAATCCTGGTTTAATCGAGTTTTATTATCTACCATTAAATCCGAAGTCACCTCATTATTAACCAAATGATACCCGAAAACTAGTTGTTGTTTTTTATTGATTTTCCAAGCATTTTTGATATTTAATTCCGTTCCTTTAATGGCATTTGAAAACCTATTCGTTAAGGTCAACGCAGTATCTATTCTAGTGTCTTCTTGATTATTTGGCGGCATTCCAGGTTTGGGCGGAAGTGGTTTTCTCGTTATTTCTCGAACCAAGGTAGAATTAATATATTGGTCTTCACTGTAAGTAGAATAGGCTAAGTTGATGTTTGTATTAATTTTAGGATTCCACTGATGGTCTAATTGTAAACTAGCACCTTGGTTGTTCCATTGAGCTAATTCCTCAAGGGTTTCTGTGTTTTTTATATCGTCTCTATTATTGCCTCTATTATTTTTAGTTTCAAAGAATATTTCATAAGTAGCACTTAGTTCATCATACCCTTTAAAGTAACTCGCAGAAATAGCTGATTGTTGGCTAATTTGCCAAATCCATTTAGCATTGAAATCATGAAATTTAAACGCAGGATTTATTTTTGATAAAGTTAAAGCATTATCATTTTTCAAACCATCTGCCTCGTTGATTAAGCTAAACAAATCAGTATCAGCGACATTTTTGTTAGTCGTTCGACCACCGATTAATATCCCCATTCTTTCATTAATCGGTAATGCTAAGTGTGCACTAGTCGTTAATAAATCTGTCTGCAATTGTCCACCAATTTTTGGCTCAGAAATTCCGTGCGAAGCTAAATCTATGACCCCCGCTGTTCGACCGCCATATTCTACTGGAAAAGCATTTTTAAACACTTTCACTTGGTTAACAATGCTAGGGTTAATCGCACTAAAAACACCATAAAAATGGTCTACTTTATATAGGGTAATCCCATCAAAAATGACCATATTTTCATCTCCATTACTCCCACGTATTTTTAGTTCAGCAGACAAATCATCCGAAGCAGAAATTCCTGGTAATAGTTGTAAACCTCTAAAGACATCATTACCACCATCAAAAGAAGGTAAATGCTTGAGTTGTTTGGCATTTAAGACCATAGAGCCATCTGCTTGGTTGACGGTAAAAGTCGGCAATTTTTCTATAATCGTTATTTCTGCAAAGTCTAATGATTTGATTTGCAGGTCAATTTGAAGATTGGATAAATCCTCTCCTTTTTTCCAAGCAAAAGCCCTCGGAATATAGCCTAAATATTGTACGGAAATAGTTCCTTCTGTTTTTGGTGAATTAACCGTTAAAGAAAAATTACCGTTCTCGTCCGTTGAAGTATCTTCATTGGTGAGTGGACAATAAACCGTAGCATAAGCCAATGGTATTTTGCTCTTTGTATCGGCAATTGTTCCAGTAAAAATGTATTGATAAATTTTTGGAGAAGGAGTTTCAGAAAGTAGTTGATTTTGTACCTTTCGTACTAAAACACGTTGGTCTTTGGTTAATTGAAAGTCTAAATTTGTATTAGCAAAAAGCATTGTTAAAGCAGTTTCCAAATTATTGGAACGAATCGTTTTATTAACTTTTATATCTTTTACAGATTCGTAGTCGTAGGCTATTGTCAGTTGATATTTTGTTCTCAATGTCTCAAACACCTCAGGCATAAAAATACCTTTAAAAATTTCATTAATCACGACTGCTTCTGACTGACAGAATACGGTTAGGTTTATAAAAAGAAGAAAAAATGAAGTAATAAACTGCTTCATATTTACTGTTGCTTCGATGAGTTGGTGAAAATGATAAACGGTCGAAATAGAGACCTCCATTTCGACCGTTTTTAATAAAATATTACTTGGCGGTAATCGTTACCTTTTTACCGTCGATTTTATAGGCAGCATTTAACTGATAAGTAACTTCGTCTAATGCTAATTTTAAGTCGTTGTTTTTAAACGAATAATCTCCTATTCTACTTTGTATAGCATTGACACAATCAATCTGTATATCAAATTGCCGTTCTAATTCAGTAATGGCTTGCGAAAATGGAATCTTCCCTAAGAAAGAAACACCATTCATCCAACCTATTTGTTGTTCAATATTCGTCTCGTAAGTAGCCTCCAAAGCTGACTTGTCTGCATTTAATTTTGTCCCTAATCCTTTTGTCAAAATCTGTGTACTTTTTTTAGCGGTCACCTTAACTTTTCCTGTTTTGCAATCCACTTTTAGTTGCCCATTTCTAGTATTTACATTAAAACTAGTTCCTAATACTTCGACCATTCCGTATGGCGTAATGACTTTAAAAGCTTCTCCTTTTTCTACTTCAAAAAAAGCTTCTCCTTCTAAATTGACAATTCTATCACCGTCAAAATCACCCACTTTAAAACTAATGGTAGAAGTTGCATTTAAATTCACCTTAGAATTATCTGGTAAAGTATAAGCCAATCGTTCTCCATTTCCGGCATCAACGGTGGTCGTTGGACTATATAAAGTGAAGAAAGCGACTAAACCAATACAAGCTGCTGCTGCATAACTTATCCACCTACGTCTGCCAATCGACCGCACAACTGCTGTTGCTTGCTTAGCTTGCTTTAATTGAGGCTTTTCCGCAGGTGTTGCTGCATCAATTTTATCCCAAAGGCTTTTGATGCGTGCTTCTGAAGGCTCGTCCTCTTTTATCTTAATGGCATTCACTAAAACTTTAGCAGTTTTAATAGCGGCTTTTTTTTGGGGATTATTACCTACCCATTTTGTCCAAAAAGCAATGGCTTTTTGGTCTTTGCCTTGTACCCACCGAATAAAGGAAGGTTCTTCTGCAAAGTCAATTTCATCGTAATTTGTATATTTTTTTTCCATCCTGGTGGTTTTATTAGCAGTCGTCTAATTTACATTTTGCTATTCAAATAATTCATCGAGATAATCGCCTCTAGAAGTTGCGGTATACCTAAGTCTACAATCGCTTGTTCCACTATGCATAATACTGATGCAGTTGCTATTTTGTTGAGCATCTGAATGGGATCGTTCTAAGTAACAATGTCCTAATTCGTGAAAAATAAGGAATTCTTTTTCTAAGTCGGTTGCGCTATTCCAATAGGTTCTATCAATATTTACTTTTCTAGTTGAAGTAGTACTATAGCTACATTGTCCAGCTACATTCGCTTCTTCAATATCCATTAAGAAACCTTCGATTCGTTTTTCAACTAAATCTATTGCTTGTCCTCTAATCATTCCCTCTGCTACAAATCGTTCAAAATAAGGCACTAGTGCTTCATCAATAAATAAGTCTTCTATTACTAAATTTTCATTATTTTCTTTTGCACAGCCCATTATTAATAAGCTAGTTGAAAAAATTAGTAGCAAAAACAGCGTATTTTTTATATTGATGAAATGCCTCATTATATATGTTTTAGTGATTGTCGTACATATATATAAGGTCGTTCAATTTAGTTTGTACTCAACTTTGACTATCTATTTTAAAAAATAATTTTATCCAATTCTAAGACCAATAAAACAAGCGGTAATAAAGTCCCCTTCAATTTTTTCAAAGCATTAGAAACCAAGTTTCGCACCGATTGATAATTTAAGTCCATAATCTCCCCAATATCCTCATAATCTAAGCCAGAGACATATTTAAGGTAAATCACCTCTTTTTGTCGCTTACTTAAATTGACCATCGCCGCTTTCACTTGCGCTGCTCTTTCCGCAGATAATTCTACCTCAATTAATTTTTGGTCAACGGCAATGACTACCTCAAAATCTAATTCTGTAGGTTCGGTATCCGATACTCGTTTTTTAGCCTTATCCATTTGACGAATCACTTTCCGTCTCAAGGCAACTAATAAATAGCGTTGAATGGAATCCGTCATCCCCAATCCTGCTCGATTTTTCCAAAGCTCTATAAATAGGTCTTGAATACAATCTTCTATGACTTGGTCATTCCTAGAAAATTTTCTACCATATTTTAATAAACTGGAAATATAAGTGGAATAAATCTGCTCTAAAGCAGATTTGTTGCCATCTTTTAGCTGTTTCCAAAGTAATATATCACTCATTTACAGTTGATTATGCACGAAATAAAAGCGAATGTAAGATACATTTTTTTTAGTTGAAAGAACGATAATTTTTGTCAAATAGATACATGCGAAATATTTTTTTAAATTTTTTTTATTTTTTTTGAGTACAAAGCAAAAAAACCTGACTTATTGGGGTGTAAGTGAGGAAATGAAAAACAAAAGAAATTATTTTCAACCTTAAATTTCAAACAGTATTCCCGACTGATTTTTTTTGAAATAGGATTGAAAACGCTTTTAAGAAATCACCGACTTTCATTTCCCACAGCTTGCTCCGATTCAATCGGAAAATTTTAATTACTAAATTATTTAAAAAAAGTTAAAAAATTATGTTGAACAGAATCTTCAAAATTAGCACCTTATTTGCTTTTGCCCTTGTTTTTGTAATGACTTCTTGTCAAAAAGAAAATTTAGACGAATTAACCACTGAAAATTTCACCCAACAAGCTGAAAGCCGAGATAATGGACAAAAAGGTTCAAAGGGCATGAAAGGAAAAGGCAACCGTGGAGGAAAATGTTTTACCCCAGTATTCCCAATTACGATTAATTTCCCTGATGGCAGTTCTGCAACGGTAGCTGATAAAGCCGAAGCGAAAGCAGCAAAGGAAGTTTTTAAAGCAGCAAATCCAGATAGCGAAGAAAGACCAACCATTGCTATGCCTTTTGATGTACAATTAAAAGATAGTACCCTCCTTACTATTGCTAGCGACGAGGACTTAGCAGCATTGAAAGAGACTTGTGGAGAAAGAGGCGGTAAAGGTGACCGAGGTGGTCGAGGTGGAAAATGCTTCAAGCCAGTCTTCCCAATCACCATTAATTTCCCTGATGGAAGCGCAGTTGAAGTAGCCGATAAAACAGCAGCAAAAGCAGCCAAGAGTGCATACAAAGAGGCGAATCCTGATAGTGAAGAGCGACCAACTATTGCTATGCCTTTCGATGTACAGTTAAGAGATAGTTCTATCGTAACCATTACAAGCGAAGAAGATTTAGCCGCTTTAAAAGAAACATGTGGAGAAAGCCGTGGCAAAGGTAACCGAGGAGGAAGCGGAAGCAAGTGTTTTACACCAGTCTTCCCAATCACGATTAATTTCGCTGATGGAAGTGCAGTTGAAGTAGCCGATAAAGCAGCAGCGAAAGCGGCAAAAGAAGCATTTAAAACAGCGAATCCTAATAATGAAGAAAGACCAAGCATTGCATTTCCTTACGATGTAGCATTGGCAGATGGCACGACTGTAACGGTAGAGAGTGATGAAGCGGTAGCTACGTTAAAAGAAAGCTGTGAAGAAGAGAGAGGCGAAAGAGGTGGCAGAGGAAATAGAGGACAAGGTGGTAGATCAGGCGGCAACTAATTAAAAAGTAGAGCGCAGGAGCATAGGAACTAATGATAGGTTGTAAGCGATTTGCTAGAAATTAATTATAAACCTGACAAAAGCTTCTATGCTCTGGTTTTGATAACCACGCTTCAAAATATATAATATCTTCGATGGATTAGAAAGTGTTCCTCTGCTGATAAACGTATCAGCAGGGGGATTTTTTATTTAAAACTCAATGCCAATATCAAAATTGAATAATCTATCAACATAAAACTAGCTTTCCTGTTACTCTTCTATGAGTATTAAAGAAAAATATAACTTAGACGACCAAGATGTTGACCGCATTATAGAAATGGCATGGGAAGACCGTACCCCTTTTGATGCGATTACTTTTCAATTTTCTTTGCCAGAAAAAGAAGTGATTGCCTTAATGCGGCAAGAAATGAAAAAAAGTAGTTGGAAAATGTGGCGAGCTAGGGTACAAGGACGAGCAACTAAACACGCTAAAAAACGAAATTTTAGTGAAGGTCGACATAAATGCTCCCGTCAAAAACAGATTACACATAATAAGATTGCTAAACGATAAGATAATGAGGGGAGAAATTAATGAGAAAAATGAGTTGATGAGCGATAACTTAAAAAATTTCAAACATAAATAACTCCTTCTTCCTCATTACCGTAAATTTTCACTTCTCCGTTTTCATAACGCCAACCCGCCCACCAAGCTAAAATACTATCTACTTGATGCCAGTTCGTAGGCGGCGCTGTTAATTTATAGGGTAATTGCTGTTCTAGAATTTTAGAGAAATTAGCTAAAAATATTTGCTGTTTTTTATATCCCTCTGTAATATCTACTAAATAATGTTTGACAATTTGAGCAGGGTAGGTTTCATAAAATAGAACACCTACTTTTTCATAAGGTTTGCTTAATTGAATCGCTCTAGCAGTAAGCCCACCTAAAAACATCGGTGACATGCCTTTTAAAATTTTATCACAAGCTCTATAAAAATAATTATCGCCTGTTCCAAAATAGGCGAGTGGTAAACTCAATGGCGCATCTATAAAAATAGCGGTAGGTTGTAAGCGGTCAATGACTGCTTGAATAAATTTGTCTGCGTCTTTTTTCTTTTCGCTTTGTTGGATGTATAATTGCCCTTCCTGTTCATAGCAAATGGCAGTTGTTCCTGCTAATTTTGCGCCGTAGTCTATTCCTAAATGCATATTTTTTATTTTCTTATAACGCTGCTCGATTATAGATAAAAGCGATTTTTTGCTTTTTTTCGTAAACCATATTTGTCACAGCTCACAGAGTTATGTTACAGTTGCCAACTCGAAAGTAACACCACTCTGTGAACAAGCGTACTATTTATTCAAAAGTAGTCAAGCCCAAATCCTTTCGCAATGCCACATCCTTTGAACCGTGTTGTTCCCAGTAAGGACTTAGAAGGGTCTTTTTCCGAGTTGCTTTAGTCGTCAATTGTTGTCTAGAAAGAGCGGTGTATTTATCCGTCCAACCTTCGATGATATAAGGCGCTTCTTTTTGATAAACAATGCTTAATTTTCTTTTCAACGCAGGGTATTCAATTTCATAAGCTACTAAATTCTCGCCTTTAAAATCCGTTCCCTTATAGGCCTTTTTAGTAATCATTGCAGACATTGGTTGCAAATCTAAGTGCATTAACCGAGCAATCGTCGCCGATGGAATGAGTGGTGTTTTCCCCGTTGGCAAAGCATCGGGATTCATTCGGATTCTATTAAAAATTTCATCTTCTAATATAGCCTTCTCCATTGTGAAATTTTTATCTCCCTCGCTCTCAAAATAAGAACGCAATTCTACTTTGTATTTGTTCTTTTGCTGATTGATTTGCATAAAACTTTGCCCACACCAATCTTGTGAAGAAATAGTTATTTTGGGCGTAGTTGGAAATTTTTTAGTGTTGGCTGGAGTGAATACCGAAGTCATAATGGAATAATCATAAATCCCTGTAGTGAATCTACGTAAAAAATTATTTTTTAAAATGGGAATAGTGTTTTTGTTGACATAATTATCATTTTTCACCTGTTTGTCTGTCAGAAAATCTTCTGATACAAATACCAAAACAGCCTCCCCTGGATGGACATCACTGTACCGTGCTTGTTGTAACTCATAGCTGTTAATTTCTGCTTTTCCTTGATACCAGTAATTGGATAATTTTTCTGAAGGAACATCTTTTTTAGTCGTTGTTGTTATTGGTGAAATCATTCCTAAGGCATTCTTTTTTGTGGGGTTATTTTCACAGGCTGTTAGTAAGAAGAAAAGAATGCTTGCTGCTAAAAGGATATCATTTTTCATGTTAATATTGAGTTTATTCATTTAATAATCCCTGCTCATTTTGCTTTATTGAGGGCATTTTTTGAACACCTGAATATCAGATTTGGTTGTGTCCTTTTATATAACCTTGTGCTTTTGTAAGCAATCTTCTCTTCGCTTTCCTTAAAAAAAGTTTAAAAAATTCCTACATTTATAAAAAATTGTGGCTTATTAAGTTAAGTTAAGTCTAAATGGATAAGAATACTAGGACTGTTTTCGTTTTTAGAAAATAGAAAGCTATTCTTTTTTTATTCCTATAAATAGTAAAACACTAAAATTTTATAAAATGAAACGACATCGTTTAATTTTAAGAAGCTTGTTAATCGTTGCTTTCTCCTATTGTATGTATTCCTGTGCCGTCAACCCTGTTTCAGGTAAAAAAGAATTGTCTCTGATGTCAGAGGAAAAAGAAATTCAAATGGGGAAACAGTACGACCCAAGTATTGTTGCCAGTATGGGCCTATACGATGATCCAGAAATACAAGCCTTTATTGAGGAAAAAGGAAAAGAAATGGCTGCCATTTCCCATCGACCTAATTTGCCTTATGAATTTAAGGTAGTAGATTCACCTGTCATAAACGCTTTTGCGGTACCTGGAGGGTTTGTTTATTTTACCAGAGGTATTTTAGCGCATTTTTCTAATGAAGCAGAATTTGCTGGCGTACTTGGTCATGAAATTGGACACATCACCGCTAAACATGGGGTTAGACAACAAGCCACTCAACTGCTTTCCCAGATTGGTTTAATTGGGGGTGTCATTTTAACTAAGGGACAAGCTGCTCAAGAACTAAGTCAGGCAATGGGTTTACTTAATTTAAAATATGGTAGAAACCACGAATCTGAATCTGATAAACTAGGGGTAGAATATTCTACAAAAATTGGTTATGATGCCAACAAAATGGCCAATTTCTTCTTCACCCTTAATAGAATGAGAGAACAGGCTGGTGTGAGTGTCCCGACTTTTCAATCTACGCATCCAGATCCATTAGACAGATATCAAAAGGTAAAAGATATGTCTGAAAAAGCGCAAGCGGAAATGGGGTTAACGAATCCAGAAGTTGGAAGAGATCGGTATCTTAGAATGATTGATGGCTTAATGTATGGCGAAGACCCACAACAAGGATATGTAGAAGATGATTTTTTCTATCACCCTGGTTTGAAGTTTAAATTTCCTGTACCAAGAGAGTGGCGAACGGCTAATTCACCACAACAATTCCAAATGGCAGATAAAGATGGGAAAGCAATGATGGTCCTAACGCTAGGAAAAGATAGCCCACAAGCCTCTCTTACTGCCTTTACTGAGGAAGTTAAACTACAAGTTATTAGTACTAAAAATGTAACGGTTAATGGTTTTCCTGCTGTCCGACAAGAGGCGAAACCTGCTCCTCAACAAGCTCAGCAAGGGCAACAGCAGCAACAAGGACAAGATATACGGATTTTATCTTATGCTATTCAATATGGAAGTAATGTTTTTATGCTTCACGGTGTTGCCGCTCCAGCAGATTATACTAATTTTCAACGAACTTTTGAATATACGATGACTCGTTTTGATGAACTAAGAGACCCTGCTAAAATCAATCGGGTAGCAGATGAAATTAAAATCGAGGAAGTGCGTCGAGCAGGGACTTTAGACCAAGTTTTGCGATATTTTAATATGCCCACTGACAGATTAGAAGAAATCGCTTTGGTGAATAGTATGAAATTAACCGACCAAATTCCAACAGGTATGTTAGTTAAGACTATTGTAAATAAGGGGCAATATACAACTGGTCAATCGACCACAAAAACGCCTTCAACTACGAATAGTAATACAAAATCATCAACGCCTTCGACGACAAAAACACCATCTACGACTACGAATAAAATTCCGTCAACCAATAAAGCACCTTCGACGACTAAAACGCCTTCGACTAATAAAATACCAACAAGAACGCCTTCGACTTCTACTAATAAATCTTCTACCCCTTCTACTCCAACAAAACCATCAACCACGGGGAAAAAGAAAATTGGTACCATTAAGAAGAAGAATTAATCTTTAACTCTTAATTCGTTGGAAAGCAAAAATCCGTTGGGAGAGAAGAACTCCCAGCGGATTTTTTTATTAGCAGACATTTGATTCACGCTACTACTCAAGTCAATAAATGCTGCATCAAAGCCCCAAAATGTTTGGATGGTAGATAAGAGCGGTCATTATATACTGTTGCACTAAATTTTAATAGCAGCGGTAAATCATTCTGACAAATTAGTTCAATGCTAATATTGCCGAATTCTTGCTGAAAAGGTGGCCCGTCAAGCATATTTTTTAAAGGTGGTTTTAGATAATATTTAGCCAATGATTCAACGGCCTTTCCTTTTGTATACGTTTTAATATCCGCACTATAAGTTTTATAATTTAAGGCCAATACTTTTTCTTTCAAATAATCGAAGAATTGGTTGGTTTGTGTACTATTATAGCGTAGTTGTGAAAAATGAATAGCAAAACCTTTACTGGAAATGGTATCTAAGAACACAATGTTTTTATCAATAGGTTGACCGTCTCTTAAGAAATTAGCATACTCCATTTCCAACCAATTCATTAATTGTTTTTTTACCATCAATCCTTTCCATTGCTCGTAAGCTACTAACTCTTCCACGCTACGCTCAATGCTATCATGCAAAATTGGTTGATTCTTAGAACTATGTTCTACTTTTTGAAAGAGATTTTGAAAGTATTGCCAAATATCTGCCATGTAAAATAAATTGAACTTTTCTTTTGCTATTGATGTATAAACAATAAATAGTTTATCAACCACTAGTTGTGTATATTTGTTAAAAAATTGGGCATAAATTTTGGAAATACTTCGCTTTTTCTTAAAATTCTACACTGAGTTGCCACAGTTGGTGAGGTGAGAAGTCAACTATTTTGTATTTCATAAGACCAGCTCAACATAATAAACGACCATGCCAGAATATACAAATAAAGAACGAATCGTTAAGGAGGTACTAAACATCTTCTCTTCCCACTTAGAAACAAATAATTTACGGAAAACACCAGAACGATTTGCCATTCTAGAAGAAATATATAGTCGAGATGACCATTTCGATGCAGAGGCTTTATATATTCATATGAAAAACCAAAATTATCGAGTTAGTCGAGCTACGGTTTATAATACATTGGAATTATTGGTTACTTGTGATTTAGTAAAAAAGCATCAATTTGGTAAAAATTTAGCGCAATACGAAAAGTCTTATGGCTATAAACAACATGATCATTTGATTTGTGTAGATTGTGGAAAAGTATTAGAATTCTGTGACCCACGAATTCAGCAAATAAAAAATATGATGGGCGAATTATTGAAGTTTAAAGTAACCCATCATTCCCTAAATCTATATGGTCAATGTGATGGTGCTTGCCCTAAAACAGCAAAATGAATTAATTACAAAAAATAAAATATATAACTCATTAAAAATTAATTTAATAAAATTAAAATCTTCTTCTAAATTTTCTTTCACTGTTAATCAATTAGTTATAAATTGTGTAAAAATAAATAAGGAAAATAGCTTACATTTCTTTGCCAAAAATTTTGATATGTAGAAATATCGCCTTTAATTTGTAGCGAACAATCTATTTATATCCAAAAATTATTAACTAAAACCGATTATCCCATGAATGTGAGTTATTCCATCACTGAGCACAACACTGTGCAAGTACTTTCCATCAATTCTCTTCTAGACGAATGGCAAAATCGCCAAATCTTAAAAGAACTTCAATATAAAATAGACCAAGGCGCCAATGAATTTGTCGTAGATTTAGCTCCTTTAAGTTTAGTCAATAGCATTGGCTTAAATTTTTTATTATCGCTATTTACTAAAACAAAACAAAAAGGTGGTGCTTTAGTACTCGCAAATGTATCTAAGCGTGTCCAACGAATTTTAGATATTACCAAATTATCTGCCGTTTTTACGGTTTGTCCAACGGTAGAAAAAGCAGTAGATAATTTCTCATTGCAGTTAGCTGTATAAATGAATCATTCTACCCCTTCTCTTCTCGCAAACAAAGAATAAGTTTTTAAATATTGTCAGAATCTATCTAATAAATATGTAAAACGTTTTGAATTTAGCAAAAAATTCAAATAACTTTACATACCTAATTATTCGAAATAGAGCCAAAAAATAAGCTATTACCTATGTAATGCTTATTTCTAGCAAGAACTATTTCGAGTGATTAGGTTTTTTTATTTCAATTAACCCGATGTTTATTGTAATTTTGCACGTCTTTTTAAAAACTAAAAGGCAATTCTTCTTAAATTACTTTACTAATCAAAAATAAATTTAAATGGCAGTTGATGTAATTCTTGGCCTACAATGGGGAGATGAAGGAAAGGGGAAAATTGTAGATGTACTGGCTACAGACTATGATATTGTAGCGCGATTTCAAGGAGGTCCAAATGCGGGACATACCCTAAAATTTGATGGCAAAAAATTTGTTCTTCATACCGTGCCTTCTGGTATATTTCGCCAACAATTGATTAATGTAATCGGTAATGGTGTAGTCATCGACCCAATTACTTTAGAAAAAGAAATTAATAACTTAATAGCTGCTGAAGTCGATTATAAAGGTCGGTTATTAGTCGCTAGAAAAGCCCATTTAATTTTACCAACACATCGCTATTTAGATGCTGCCAAAGAAGCTAGTAAAGGCGACCAAAAAATTGGTTCTACCCTAAAGGGAATCGGCCCTACTTATATGGATAAAACAGGTAGAAATGGTTTGAGAATAGGCGATATTGAGCGACCTGATTTTATGGACCGATATGCTGCTTTAAAGAAAAAACACATCGGCTTATTGGGACAATATCCTACCATAGATTTTGATTTAGCAGCGGAAGAAGCTCAATGGTTTGAAAGTTTGAAAACTTTAAAGTCTTTAGATTTTGTAGATGGAGAATACTATATTAATAAAGCGATTAAGGCAGGTAAAAAAATCTTGGCTGAAGGCGCCCAAGGCTCTATGTTAGATATAGATTTTGGTACGTATCCTTTTGTGACTTCTTCTAATACCGTTACGGCGGGTGTTTGTACGGGATTAGGCATCGCGCCAAGCCAAATTGGAGAGGTCATCGGTATTACCAAAGCTTACTGTACGAGAGTTGGTGCTGGTCCATTTCCAACTGAATTATTTGACGAGACGGGTGCCTTTTTACGAAAAGAAGGGCAAGAGTTTGGTGCAACAACAGGAAGACCAAGACGTTGTGGTTGGATAGATTTGCCACAACTGCGCTATACCATCATGTTAAACGGTGTCACGCAAATTGCTTTGACCAAAATTGACGTACTTGATAAGTTAGCAACCTTAGATTTATGCAATGCTTATAAATTGGATGGTCAAGAATCTGAAGATTTGCCTTATGACTTATGTGGTTTCGAAATTGACCCAATTTACCAATCCCATCCAGGCTGGCAAACAAATTTGACGGAGGTAAAAGAGTTGAACGATTTACCTGTCAATGCAAAAACATATATTGACAAATTAGAAGATTTATTAGAAACACCCATTACGATGGTTTCAACTGGCCCAGAACGGAGACAGTTGATTTTTAAATCTGTAGAGGCGGTCGCTTAATATAGAAAAGCAAATACTTGTAGATAAATAAAAAGGTAGTTTTCAATTGATTTGAAAACTACCTTTTTTATTGATTTTTCGCTCCTCAAACTAGAAGAAGCTACTAAATTAGCCTTAACTTTTGACTATCTATTTCGTATAAGTTATCTTTGTAGGTATATATTAAAAATCTCCAACCATCAATTAAAACAGCCATGTACAAATTATTCTTATTCTTTAGCCTTTCTCTTTGCTTGTTTGCTTGTAATTCTGCTCCTGAAGGAAAAGCACAATTGACAGAAGATGGAAAAATTGCCGCTTTATCTTTTGGCGAAGAAATTAATAAAAATGATGCCATTTCTTACGAGGAAATGGTTGCTAAAATGGCAGGTTCAGATTCCTTGAACACCAAAGTGATGGGAACGGTTGAAGGTGTTTGCCAAGCAAAAGGTTGTTGGATGAACATCGTTTCAGATAATCCAGACCAACCAAATATGTTTGTCAAATTTAAAGATTATGGCTTTTTTATGCCTAAAGACATTGCTGGCAAACGCGTCATTATGGAAGGTTATGCTTTTAAAGAAGTGACACCAGTAGATGAATTGCGGCATTATGCAGAAGATGAAGGTAAATCTTCTGAAGAAATAGCGGCAATCATTGAGCCAAAAGAAGAGTTAAAATTTTTGGCTTCTGGTGTTTTATTACTCAATTAATATAGCTGGTTTTATTTTTTTTGCCAAATCATTCATTATCATTTCCGCATGAATTCTAGTATTTTCAATAAAATATTTACTAGTTTTTAATCCTCCATTAATGACGCCTGCGATATAAACATTGGGCATATTGGTTTCTAACGTTTCTTCATTATGAATTGGTGTCAAAAATTCATCATCGGCTGATTCAATCCCTACTTTCCTAAACAAATCAAAATTAGGTTGATAACCTGTCATCGCTAAGACCCAATCGTTTGCTAATGTCACTTTTCCATCTGGGGTATTTAAAATAACTGACGTAGGCGTTATTTCTTCAATCGTCGTATTGAAATAAGCTTTAATAGACCCTTCTTTTATTCGATTTTCAATATTTGGTTTAATCCAATATTTAACCCGATGACTAAGACTGTCTTTTCTGACAGACATTGTTACGTCTGCACCTTTATAATACAACTCAAGTGCTACATCGCAAGCAGAATTTGCGGCGCCGACGACCAATACTTTCTGTGCAATATAGGGGTGTGGTTCATCGTAGTAATGCTTGACTTTTGGTAAATCTTCTCCCTTAATATGCATTAACCTAGGCAGGTCATAAAATCCAGTAGATAAAATAATAGCACGAGTATGGTAAATTTGTTTATTTGTTTTTAAAATATAAACACCTTCCTGTTTTTCTACGTCTAATACTTCTTCGTAAAATTTTGCTTTTAATTTCCAACTCTGATAAACTCGATTGTAATATTCTAAAGACTCTTGACGAGTAGGCTTGGTATTATGAGAAATAAAAGGAACGTCTCCAATTTCCAACAAAACAGAAGTCGAGAAAAAAGTCATGTTCTGAGGAAAATTATACAAAGAATTGACCAAGACCCCTTTTTCTAGAATTAAATAATCTAGTCCTGCTTTCGTTGCTGCTATCCCACAATTAAGCCCGATTGGTCCCGCCCCAATAATCACTAAATCCAATACTTTATTATCTGACATTATTTATCTTGTTGTATGGTTATCTGATTGAATTGCTAGTTATAATAGCATAATAACCAACTACAAAAATAATTAGTTTATAGAGGAGTATTAAATTTGTTGAGGTTTATTTTTTAGCAATTTGCCAACTACTACTCAGGCTGGAAGCCTAAGCTACTTAGTTACCGATAAACCGTTAATTCAGTCTGATTTCTATGCATCTGGTGATAAGCGCCCCTTAAACCCATTAAATAATCATGCGTGCCTTGTTCAATAATTTCTCCATCTTCAATCACGACAATGTGGTCTGCATTGATAATGGTTGATAATCTTTGCGCAACAATCACAATCGTTTTATCTACAAAATAATCTTCAATATTTTCCATGATGACCATTTCATTATAAGTATCTAACGGATTGGTTGGTTCATCTAAGAATAAATATTCTGGATTTTTATAGACTGCTCGAGCAATTAATAAACGTTGCTTTTCGCCACCACTCACCGTATCTGGGCCAACAATTGTACTATAGCCCAATCGTAATTTTTCCACATGATTTTGAATATTGGCAATCTTGGCAGCTCTAATCACATTTCTTTTATCGGGTACACTTTCTCCAAAAGCAATATTTCCTGTAATCGTATCTGAAAAGATATAGCCATCTTGTGCGACGACACCATATTTATCTCTCCACAATCTACCAAGGATAGTCGCTAAATTGACACCGCCTAATTTTACCGCTCCTTCCGTCGCTTTGTAGGTACCTAGAATCAGTTTGAGCAAAGTCGTTTTTCCACTACCACTTGACCCAACGATGGCGGTCGTTTTTCCTGCTGGAATCGTTAGATTAATATTTCTTAAAACCACAGGAGAATTTGGTCCAGTATATTGGAAACTAACATTTTCAAAAACTAAATCTTTTCCTTCTGGCAAAATGTCCACACTCGCTTCATCTTCTTCTTTAAGCACTCCTTGATGGATTTCATTCATTCGCTCTACACTAATTTTAGCATCCTGTGCTTGACTTAAAAAGTTGATAATTTGCTCCATTGGCCCATTTAATTGACCAATAATATACTGAATGGCTACCAAAGTCCCCAAAGTCATTATTTGGTCAGGGTCAATAATTGCCTGTGCGGCAACAACCGTAATAATGATGTTTTTTAAATCATTAATGAAATTAGCCCCTGTTCTTTGTTGTTGTTCAATGCCAAAAAATTCTTTATTGACATCGTATATTTTCTTCTGAATGCCTTCCCATTCCCATCTTTTTTGCAGTTCTACATTATGCTGTTTGATGGCATGTATTCCTGAAATGAGCTGCACTAAAGCATTTTGATTTTGAGTGGCATAATCAAATCGTTTATTCTCTAAAGCCTTACGTCGATTGAGGCAATAAAATGCCCAACCGAAATAAAGTAGCGTACCGACTAAGAATAAAAGAAAGATTTTTAAACTAAATAGATATAAGATAAAACCTGAAATAAATAAATTAACCGCAGAAAATAAAGCAAAAACGCTAGTCGAAGTTAATAGGGTTTCTACTCGTTTATTGTCATAAATTCGCTGTAAGACATCGCCGACTACATGAGAATCAAAGTAGCGAATGGGCAATTGCATCAACTTTGTAATAAATTCGGACATCAGTCTTGCATTGACTTTAGTACCCACAAAACGAATAATCCGATTCCGTACCATTTCCACAAAAGTCTGTGTGAGGTACAAGATAAGGAAAGCACCTAAAACAACATAAATAAATTGGGAGCTTTCAATCGCTACTCCTGTATCTATGATGGATTTTATTAAGAATGGAAAAGCAAATTGGATAAAGCTAACTAGACCGACCCCTATTAATATTTGTTTAATGAGTGGTCGATATTGTTTGAGGTAACTATTGAGGTGAACAAAACCATTTTTACGCTGACTGCCACCATCTCGGTCTAGAAAATCAGACATTGGTTCTAACATTAATAGAATCCCTGTTGTTTCTTTTCCTAATTCGGGCTTTTCCCAGCCTTCTAAAAATGCTTCCTTACTTAGTTGAATAATATTTTTCTCCGCAGGGTCTCCTACCCAAACGAACTTAGCCGTTACTTTATAGACGACTATAAAATGGTCATTTTGCCAATGGGCAATTGCTGGTAATGGAATATCTTTTGTTAATCTATCGAATGGTACTGGCGCACCTATCGACTTGAGACCGATTCGCTCGGCAGCTCTACTGATGCCTAATAAAGACACGCCTTCTCTATCTATATGTGTTAGATCTCGAAGTACGTTGGCATCATAAGTTCGACCGTGATAATTGGCAACCATTCTTAGGCAGGCCACTCCACAGTCCATTGAATCTAATTGTTCGTGAAAGGGAAATTTTTTTGACATTTCCTTAGCATCCTCTTTGTTGGGGGTCTTTCGCCTCTGTTATTTCTCGATAGATAAATCCGTTAGTTATTTTCCTTATTGCTTGGGAATAGGTAGTTAATAAATTATTATCTTCATGTTCCCTAATAACTTTTGATTATTTCTATCTGCTTGTTTAATAGGTGCTTTTTCTCTTAGTATTTTCTTTAATGGCAGCATGGCTAGATAATATTGATGCTGCACCCCCAGATTTAATGAATTAAGCATTTTAAAAATTAGTTGAGTATTCACTATTTAATAGTCTTACTAATTTTGATTGAGCTTAGTGTTGTCTTAGTTTTTAAGCTATTCTAAAACGGGAGTAGAATAGTTATGCATTTTTCAAGGTAAAACTTAAATTGATGTTTCATTTACCAAAATTAAGCATTTTCTTTTTTGTTTGAATGTGTTTGTTCTTTGCTAAACTGTAAATAGACTATTGTTTTAATTCAGTAATGATAGTATCTAACCTGAATATTCTATGCTACTAAATAATTTACGTTTTCTTACAAATCCTGTTGGCGATTTGATTCAATTTTTTTTCTGGCCAAAAGGAAAGAAAAATTGACATTGAAACGACTGCTTTACTAGATTTGTCAGAGCGCCATAATTTATATTGTAAGATTGAAATCAAGCCTAGAACGAATAAAAATTTTAAACTAGTGCATCCTAGATAAATTACTACTTGAATTAAAACGGTGCTTATATTCTCGTGTGTGGAAAGGTACTCTAATTTATTTTTATATTTAAAAAAATATAATTTATTGATTATGAGTACTTTATGAGTGCAATAATGTTAAATAAGTAATTCAATAACTATACCGTCTTTCCAAAATATACTAGCTATTAATTATATGGTAGTAAAGTTATATTTAACGGCACTAAACGTTTATAAAACGGTTGGTCGTTTATAAAAAACGGGTTCGCTTCTTCTATTTTTTATGTATAAATTTTGACAAAAAAAACAAAAAATAAGGTAATAGATGCAACGAAAGTATTAAAAATCACACTTATATTAAAAATGAAATTAATATGTTAAGTAATAGTTTATTAATGCTTAACAATTTAATTTCAATAGTTGTAAGAATACTTTTACCCCCTTTATCTTATAGGAAATATAAATTGATTGAGGCAGGTAAATTTGTGCCTAAAAAGATAAATAGTAAAAAGGAAGCATTATTATATGTCGCTTAGCCATCAAAATATGCTCTACAAACAAGCAGCAGTAATAATGTATAGATACGTTTAGATTAAACCAAACTTTGCTAATAAATAGTCGTAAGCTTGTCAATAAATGACCTTGAAGAAACTAAGCTATTCAAAGGCCATCTTATTTTTTATCATCAATAATGATAAAATGTTAACTTGTTGTCGCAAAGTGTCTAAATAAAGTCGCTTGTTGATAGCTACTTTTTTTGTAATCTAGTCTACACCTGTTAAATTTGCATTTACTATAAACAAATTAAGTCTTAGTAGTGGCACAAAATATGTATTTATTTTTGTGCCTAATTACATGCTTTTTAAAAGACATCCATCAATATTCAATAAAGAATTAGTTGACCTTGTTACACAAGGGAATACATTCAGCTTATCTGATGCTATTAAATTTTTAACAACTAATCGTTAATACCTTATACATGATTCGATATTTACTTATTTGTTTGACCTTAATGATTGGCGCTTCTGTCGCTGCTCAAACTTCCTTAGCAGGAAAAGTAAAAGATGATGGTGGTGAGCCTGTTTTTTTTGGGAATGTAGCCCTATATAAGCAAGGGGTCTTAATCCGAGGTGGAGAAACAGATTTAGATGGTAATTACATTATCGGAAATCTGGACCCAGGTACTTATGAGGTTGAATTTAGTTATACTGGATTGCAATCTAAAAAGTATGAAGGGGTAATTATCTTTGGAGGCAAAACCAATAAATTAGATGCAGAGTTATCTTCTGGCGTTTTATTGGATTTGGATGTAGAAGTTATTGCCTACGAAGTACCGTTGGTAGAACAAGATAATACAACTCAAGGAGGAACCGTAACCTCTGAACAAATTCGACAATTGCCAACCAGAAATATTAATGCCATTGCCACGCTTACCGCAGGGGCTTCTTCGGCAGATGAAGGAGATGCGATTTCTATTAGAGGATCTCGGTCAAATGCGACAGATTATTATATTGATGGGGTGAGAGTAAGTGGTGCGTTAATTCCTGAATCTGAAATTGAACAATTACAGGTGATTACTGGAGGAATGGAAGCAAAATATGGTGATGTAACAGGAGGGATTATTTCTATTACGACCAAAGGACCATCTCAAAAGTTTTCAGGGAGTGCAGAAGTAGAGACCTCTAAAAAATTAGACCCTTATGATAATAATATTGTCGGCTTAGGTTTAAGTGGGCCTATTTTAAAAAATAAAAATGGAGAATCCATTTTAGGATATCGGGTATCTGGAAGATATACTTATCGAGGAGATGATGATCCTACAGCGATTCCTGTTTATCGGGCTACAGACGCAAAAATTGCAGAAATTGAAGCCAATCCAATTACACTTTTAAATAATACCAGAATTGCTACCGCTGAGTTGTTGACCAATGAAGATGTTATTACTTTAGATGCCAAACCTTTTGAAGCACTGGAACAAATGGATTTTACGGCTAAATTAGAAGCTAGATTAAGTAAAACAATAGACGTTTCTTTTACTGGTAATTATTCGTCCAGTGAAAATCAATTTACACCAAGTAGTCGATTAAATAGTGATGGTTGGCGTTTATTAAATGCACAGAATAATCCTTTCGATAATAATACAACTTATCGTGGGAATTTCCGATTTAGACAAAGATTAGGCGCAAATAGTGACACTAAGGAATCGAATAAATCTTTAATTCAAAACATTTCTTATTCCTTGCAATTCGGTTATGAGAAAAGATTAAGAGACCAAAAAGATACCCGCCATGGCGACAACCTTTTTGATTACGGTTATGTTGGTGATTTTGATTTTAACTGGCAACCTGCACTAGCTTTTACTGCAGGACCTGGTGGTGCTATCCCTGGAACAGATGCCATTAGATTTGGACATGTAGATGATACTAGAATTTTTGGTGGTTATACGCCAGTTGGTGCAGGCCACCCCAATGCTAGTTTAGCCGCAGCTAATGGTTCAGAAGATTTTGGTAATTTTAATAACTTTGTTACAACCAATGGTCTTTTTGGGTATGTCAATGGACTGCAGAATAATATTTGGAGCGGTTTGCATTCAAATGTAAGTGCCATACGAAATATAAATTTCAAATCGGAAGGAGAGACTTTCACTTTTAATGCCAATAGTTCTTTTGATATTGTGCCAAAAGGTGGAGGAGGAAGACATACTATCGAATTTGGTGTCAACTATGAACAAAGAGTCAATCGTAGTTATTCTATTAACCCTAGAAGATTATGGGATTTGGCTCGTTTACAAGCCAATCGGCATATTTTAGGTGTAGATACAGCAAATGTCATAGGAGATACGCTTGTAAATTTAGGTGGAAATGTAGGACAAGTGTTGGTCCCTTTATATAGTACTCTAGTCGCAACAGAAGGATTTGATGACAATCAATTTTTTAGAAGAGTTAGAGAATTGACTGGCCAAAGTTTAAATGAATATGTTAATATTGACGGAATCGCACCAAGTGATTTTAGTTTAGATATGTTTTCTGCGCAAGAATTACATAGTACCGCTAATATTATAGATTACCAAGGGTATGATTATTTGGGCAATAAACTAACCGAAGATGTCACTTTTGAAGACTTCTTCAGAGCCAGAAACGCCGATGGTATTAGAACCTTTCCTGTAGCAGCGGATAGACCTATTTATGCTTCTGCTTTTATTCAAGATAAATTTTCTTTTAAAGATATTATTTTTAGAGTTGGTGTAAGGGTAGACAGATATGATGCCAATAGAAAGGTACTCAAAGACCCCTATTCTTTATATGCCATCCAAGGAGCAAGAGATTTTTATGCGACAACTGGTGGAGAACAACCTGCAGGTGTTGGCGATGATTTCAAAGTATATTTACAAAGCGCTGGTTCTAATGTAGTGAAAGCATTTAGAAATGGGGATGATTGGTATTTTGCTAATGGAAATCCTGCTAATGATGGAAACGTTATTTTTGGAGGAGAGGTCATTAATCCAAAATTTGTCGATACTGATGCCAATATAGCTTCTGCTGATTTTGACCCAAGTACTTCTTTTGAAGATTATGAACCACAAATCAATGTCATGCCTCGTTTGGCATTTTCTTTCCCTATTTCTGATGAAGCCAACTTTTTTGCGCATTATGATATATTGGTACAGCGACCACAGGAAAGAACCAATGCGACTGCCTTAGATTATTTTTACTTTTTAGACCCTAGTAGAACTAACCCTAATGGTGCGCCTATTAATAATCCTAATTTAAAGCCTCAGAAGACCATCGACTATGAGGTTGGTTTTCAGCAAAAATTGAGTAATTCTGCGGCTTTGAAAATAGCTGCCTATTATAAGGAATTAAGAGATATGATTCAGGCTCGAACTTATTTGTTTGTTCCTGTTTTAAGTAACTATAACACTTTTGATAATATAGATTTCGGTACGGTAAAAGGGTTCTCTTTCCAATTTGATAGAAGAAGAACGAATAATGTTCAACTACAAGCTAGTTATACTTTGCAATTTGCAGATGGTACTGGTTCGGATGCCTTGTCTCAAAGAAACCTTTCTCAAAATGGTAATTTAAGAACATTATTCCCTTTAAATTTTGATGAAAGACATCGTTTGAATGCGGTGATTGATTATCGTTTCGGAACAGGGCGGCGATATACTGGACCAAGATGGTTTGATGCAGACATTTTTGCGGATGCAGGGATTAATTTACAAGCAACTGCCGTATCAGGTAGACCATTTACAGGTAAATCTGTTCCTAGGCAATTTAATGGAGACGGTACGGTCGGTGCCATCAATGGTGCTAGATTACCTTGGAATTTTACTTTAAACATGAGGGCAGATAAAAATTTTACTTTAACAAATTCAGATGCTGCTCGTCCAGTTTACTTAAATATATATTGTAGAATTCAGAATTTATTAGATGCTAGAAATATTTTAGGGGTTTATCCAGCAACAGGTTCTCCTGACGACGATGGTTTTTTAGCTTCTTCTGATGGGGTGGCAAGAGTGAGAACTTTGGGGGACTCTAGCAGAGATGTCGAGTCATTTTTAGATGCTTATGCTTGGGCATTAGCCAATCCCGATTTTTATTCTTTACCAAGAAGAATTTTAGTGGGGGCTATTGTTGAGTTTTAGAAAATAAATTAAGCTAAAATCAAGGTGATTTTTAAAATCACCTTGATTTATCAGTTACGAAAATAAATCAGGAATGAAATTAAAATACTACTTATTATTGGTCTTGAGTTTAGGTCTATCTGAATGGACCATGGCACATGTCGGTCCACAAGGAAAAGATGGTAGAAACGTCAAATCTACCACTGACAAACAAACAAATAGACCTGCCAATTACCGAGAAGACTGTGTGGCGGCAGAAGCACAGATAGACCAGAGTATCAATAATGTTCGAGCCCGTTTATTGACAGGTGGAGATGTTTGGTGGAATGGTAGTGATGAAGGTCGATACATTGTGCCAAAAGTAACGCCTGGCTCTGGTGTGCCAGAAAAATCTTCCATTTTTGCTGGTGCAGTTTGGTTAGGAGGGTTTGATCCAGGAGGTAATTTGAAATTAGCCGCACAAACCTATAGTCAAGGTGGTGGAGAAGATTTCTGGCCTGGTCCCTTAAGTCCAACGGAAGGGTCTACAGATAGTGATATCTGTAAAGATTGGGATCGCTTCTTTACGGTAAAAGGCTCGGAAATAGATGAACATTTACGACTAGTTGAAGCAGCTAAAGCAGCAGGTATAGAATATGATGAAGATTTAATTCCAGAAGGTGTCAAAGGTTGGCCAGCTAGAGGGAATGAATTCTTTTTTGAAATAAGAGGTTTTGAATTACCAAATACGACCCAAGGATTAGCCGCTTTTTTTGATACGGACGGTGATGGTTTTTATGAACCACAAGTTGGAGATTATCCAAGAATTGAATTAAGAGGTTGTGATACGCCACAATATCCTGATGAAATGATTTTCTGGATTTATAATGATAACGGCGCACCACATACGCAAACGAATGCCGATGCCATTCAAATGGAAATTCAAGTACAGGCTTTTGCTTATGCCACGAATGATGA
>CALFWI010000045.1 GCA_937928615.1 uncultured Saprospiraceae bacterium
GCAGATATAATTTTCGTTCTTTGCCCGTATCTCCCTTATCCAAAAGCGTTTCATTTTCTGTTTCTTGTAAAACAATATGCTGCATTAAGCCCAGTTTATCCATGTGGTCAAAGACGATTTCCCATTGCGCTAATTTGCTGCAATCAAATCGGAATCGTTCTTCATAACTGGTATAAGGAAAAACATCTTTGCCATCTCCTTCGATATTCATGGTTAAAAAATAAACACTATTCATGCCTTTGGAAGCCAAATAATTTAAGGCGCCAATCATGCCTTTTCCTTTGCCTCCTTGCCAAGTTGGGTCGCCTGTTTTCCAGTCTTTTACATGGGGTTCAAATTTATGTAAACCATCTTTTGCCGAAGCTTCGCCTTCTCTTTCTAAAGATTGTCCACCTCTTGCCGTTCCATCAAAATCGAAATAGCCTAGAAAATTTTCTGGACTATCTGCGCCGCCTTTTAAAAAATACTTGCCCGATTCGGCATATTGTAAATAGCGTTTGCCAACATATTGTAAGCGACCATTCGTGTCCGCATCGGCTGCCCTTACTTGAATCGTACCCGTTTGCCCATCAAAATCAGTCGATGTTCCTGCCTTAGCATCCGTTGAAATCGCAATGTCTGCCCCTTTTCTAAAAGAAACGGTATATTGCCAAATGCCTTCCATATCTGGCCTAAAATGTACTTTCCAAACGGCACCAGTTTCGGCACTCGTTTCTCCCGCATTGCCATCTGCTGCATAAAACCCAGGAATGGTCATGGATTTTTGTCCATTTTTAAAAGTCACATTGAGGCGATAATTTAAGAACGGATTGTCTTCCGCCGTTTCGCTAGTTGGTATACTTTTGAAAGTTAAGGTAACTTTGTCCCATTTTTTAGCGGTTAAAGTTGCTGATTGGGTTGCCTTGGTTTGACAAGCTAGAAAGCAACTGGTCGTTATTAAAACTAAAAAGGAGAAATTGGTCAATCGTCGCATGATGCTTAAATTTTTAATGAATGGTTGATTTGAGCGACTAATGTACGAGAATTTTATTTCGGATTTTATTTATGCGGGCTATTTTCCCCACGGATTATGTTTCCCCACGGATTAAAATTCCCTACTAATTATTTTCCCCACGGATTTATGTTTCCCCACGGATTAAAATTCCCTACTAATTATTTTCCCTACGGATTATGTTTCCCCACGGATTAAAATTCCCTACTAATTATTTTTCCCACGGATTTTTGTTTCCCCACGGATTAAAATTCCCTACTAATTATTTTCCCCACGGATTATGTTTCCCCACGGATTAAAATTCCCTACTAATTATTTTCCCCACGGATTTTTGTTTCCCCACTAATTTAAATTCCCACTAATTATGTTTCCTCACGGATTATTTTATACGGGCTGTATTTCTTCCACGATGTTAGTTTATTTTTGTTATACGACTTAATTTTTTAAAATAAGGATGCCCTTCGAATGTTGAAAGGACTATTGCCAAACAAAAAATTCGTGGGGAAACAAAAAATCCGTGGGGAAACAAAAATCCGTGGGGAAACAAAAAATCGTGGGGAAAACAAAAAATCCGTGAAAAAAAATTCGTGAAAAAAAAAGCAGCAGACCAGAACTTTCGCCCCTAGGTCTGCCACTGAATAGCTAGCTTATTCTTAAACTATGCGTTATTACTTTTGAATGATGAGCTAGGTTAGTTGACTAATCACTAGTCACCAATCACTAATCACTAGTCACCAATCACTAATTATTTCTTAACTGTCATATCCAAGTTCAAATCCATCGCAGCTTTAGCGCCCATGATTTGCATGAAGTCTAATCCTGCATTGCCACCGCCTTTGCCATTGGCTGGAGCGGTTTGGAATTTAGGCACTAAATCTCCTTTGTAATTCATAAAGGCATTCGCCCACATATTTTGAACTTCTTTATAAGTCGCTAATTTCTTTTCTAAAGCACCATCGGCTGCCATTACTCTTTGCTTGGAATAGGCTTCTGCATCTGCCAAAGCTTTGATTTTTTGTGCTTCCAATCTAGCACCGTCTAAAGCAATTAACTGCTTTTCCTTATCTTTTGTAGCTAATTTTACTTGCGTTTCCGCTTTTACAACTGCTTGCGTTTGTTTCTGCATTTCCTCGTATTCAATTTCTACTAATCGTCTTCGACCTTCCGCTTCGGCAGTCATGGCTTCTTGTTGAGCAGTGACTAAATTTTGCTTAGAGACGGCTTCTCTGGTACTAGCTTCAATCTTCTTTTTCAATTTTTCATCAACTTGTGATTCATAATCTACATTTTCAATTGTTGCACTAGCGATGTTGATACCAAATTGTTTCAAATCTGATTCTTTTCTCACCTTTAGCCCATCTTTGTCTACTCGAATATTACTTTCATAAAACCTTTTGACTTCATTGGTAAAAGTATCTCTGGCTATTCTTTCTGTTACATCTAATAAGTATAATCCATCTTCTAATTGGTCTTGAAAAAACTGAGATAATTGCGCACGTCCACCAGAATAATGCTGCTCAGAATCCATCAATTGTGCCGAGTTTTTCAAACATTCAATGGTATAAGGGGCTAATCCTTTCATCGCTAAATACTCTTTATTGACATATTCAGAGTGCAAGGTCAACATTTCGGATTCCAAATCAGGCAATCTAAACCGAACGACCGTTTGCGCAGATGCTTCGGTCGCATCATTAAATCGGATAGGAATTAGGCCGCCTTCTACCGTTGACCCATTTTTAGTGCCACGGTGACTGATTGTTATTACGTTTGGATAAGTAGTGACTTTTGAACCAGGGAATTTAAAATATACGCCATTGGTAAAAATAACGTCCTTCTGTCCTGTTGGTGTCTCTACTACTTCTCTATACCCCAAATCATTATACCCAAAGGGATTAATCATTAGCATCATTAGTAGTAGTATGGTAAATCCTACTCCATAGAGGATTAATTTTCCGTTAAAGCTTCGAGTGGTTTTTTCTTTAAAATTTTTCATATTAATTGGTTTTTGTAAAACGATTCCTAGTCTACAATGCACTTTTTGTGGTAGTAAACAATAGAACTGTTTTGTATGAGTTGATAGAAATTATTTTTAAAAAGGTGCGACACAATACCTATTTACATAGGCATTGTGATAGCACAGACTTGGATTATCTATGCGATAATCATCGTAGAATTCATCCGATTTTCATAAATAGCTCAGGCATTTTGCCTGAGAAGGGAGTACTGTTTTCAAGTGGTAAAATCTGTTTTCAAAGATTCATTGGTAATGTTTTCAAGTGGTAAAATCTGTTTTCAAAGATTCATTGGTAATGTTTTCAAGTGGTAAAATCTGCTTTTAAAGATTCATTGGTTTTGTTTTCAAGTAGTAAAATCTGTTTTCAAAGATTCATTGGTAATGTTTTCAAGTGGTAAAATCTGCTTTTAA
>CALFWI010000046.1 GCA_937928615.1 uncultured Saprospiraceae bacterium
TATATTGTTGAGTAGGGTTTTATCCCTATTTTAAGCTACAATTATTAAGCAATGTAACAATTCAACAATATAACAATCTTTAACAGAAAGTCTATTTTTTACCCTGATGCGGTATAATAACACGAAGTAATAACCTCCAATAACCTCTCATTCATCGTTTAAGGCTGAAAATCAAGGAAATAACATGCGAATAAGTTTGATTGCGCTGTTCGCCAACATCGGTGAAAGCGTAATCAATCTTAAATTGCTGAATCTTTAAACCAATGCCTACATTAGGTTGCATGGTTAAGAAATTCTGGGTATCAAAATTGCTTTCTTTTTGAAAGTTATTAACACCTAATCGAAAAAAGAGTAAATCTTTAAAATCTAATTCAACACCTACTGCCAAATCTACACTAATCGGGTCGGCACTAATCAAGGTATTTCTTTGCCCATCAGTAGTAGCAATCCAATCCATTTCCGCCAATAAGTTCCAATTATCATTTAATTTAAAAGGACGGGCGACACCAAGGGTTATTTGTGGACTAGTTTTTTCCACGGAATTAATCGGCAAATCATTACCTGTCAAGGATAGTACTGATTTCTCGGCATCAGATAAACTAAAAGACCAAGCATTAAAAGTATTGGTTGCATCTTTGACAACTAGGCCTAACCGCCATTTTTTGCCAACATATAGTAAAGCAGCATCTAGTCCAAACCCCCAAGAAGTAGCAAAAGGACCGATTTGTCGATAGACAATTTTGGCATTACCACCAACATATAAATTTCCTTTTTTGGTGGTTAATTTTTGCGCATAACTACCTAGAAAAGCATAATCAGCCGAAGAAAAAGGCACGATATTATCATAATTGATGGTCCCATCCGCTTCAAAAAGACTTAAGGTATTTGGGATGTCATCTATACCGAATCGAATGATAGAGAAGCCAAATTTTCTATTGGGTTTAGACAAAGGTAATACGGCTCCTAAATAATCGAATTTTGCTACGCCCGCAAATTGCTCGGTATGCATTGCGCCAAATTGAGGCCCATCTAACTCTACTGCCCCTAAAGCAGCAGGATTCCAATAGCCAGCAAAAACAGAATTGGTACTAGCTACATTGGCATTTCCCATCGCTCTTGCTCGGGCACCAATACCAATAGCTAAAAATTCGTTGGAATATTTTTGGCTGAAAAGGTCAGTTAAACCAATAAAGGTAATGAGTAAGCAGAAAATATATTTGATGAAATTCATTAAATGCAGTAAGGTTTTATTACGATAGACAGTTTGTGGCAAACGATTCTTTTATTTGTGTTAAAACGAAAACCATAAAGGCTTAGTCTAAACAAATCGTCTTTAACACCACAAATAAACGGAAAAAAAATTACAGGATGACAGGATTTTGCAGGATTAACCCGATAGGCTTGCTATTTCAATTTATTCAAACATGCCTATCCTTGAAAACAATCCCGTATTCTTCTAATTCTTGTAACAAAGGGTCGTAAACTGCTTTTTGCATAGGCACCTCCATCCCCATTTCTTTGATTTCTCCAGTCATTACCTTTTTGAGCATAATGGCCATTGGTAAACCTACGACTTTAGATAAGGCCGTATTTTTTCCATCTTCCCCTGTTAAAGTGAGGGTTGAAATTAATGTTTTTCGTTCCCCTTCTAAAATATAATCATATTCATGTTGCATAATAATGACGTCTTTCTCCTTTGGTTTCAGCGACCATTTATCCAATAAGACGGTTTCTAAAAGTAAAGCAGGTGTTGCTCTCGAAAATTTGATTCTTCTTTTACTAAATAAGCCTAACCATTCCAATTGTTTCATGACTTTAGAAAATGGGGTAACGCCCAATTTATTAGCCATTCTTTCTTTGACAGACCCTCCAGGTTCGTCCTGAAGATAAGCTTCCATCCATTCGTGGAAAGACATTTTTTCAGAATCTAAAATAGGGTAGGAGCCATCCGTTAAGCCGATTTGAATCAAAGCGTTCCAACCATCGCAAAAACCGGGGTAACGCAGGGTAGCCCTATAAATATTGGGAATATCACTTAAACCATAAGTTTTTTTATGAAGCAAAGAGTCGCGGTTAGCATAGGCTTCCAATTCGCCAATACCATCAATATTAATCGTTTTATAAGTTTGAAAGAGCCGATGATAGGGGATATATTTTTTCTTACCTTTTTCTAAGTACTGGGCAGTACCTTGCCCCATTAAAACCAAATTTCTAGGATTCCAAGTAAACTTGAATTTCCAAGGATTATCGTTTAAATATTGAGGGTCGACCAATCCTCCACCATAAGAGCGGAAATTGACAACTTTTCCACCCTTCGCTCGGATGTCGTCTAGTCTTTTTTTAGCGGCAATATGTTCTAGCCCTGGATCTAACCCTCGTTCCCCTGTAAACACCAATTCCCGATCTCGAGCCTCATCTCCAAGTCGATACATTTCTCTAGAAACATAGGAAGAAGTAATAAAAGGTTTTTGAAATTTAATACAATCATGGGCTACTTCTAAATGTAAATGAGCAGGGAGTAAAGAAATGACCGCATCTGTACGAGCCAAATGATCTTTTCTATCATTATTTTTAGAAACATCTAACCAGATAGCTCTGGCATTTGGATGATTTTTTACAGTAGCTTTTGCTAATTCTAGGTTAGCATCCGCTACCGTGATAAACCAATTATGAGTAGCAGCGGCTTTACACAAATAATTGATTAAAGCAGAAGAAGAACGGCCTGCGCCGATGATAAGAATGTTATTCATTTTCCTTAGTTTAGCACTATATTATCCTAAAGGTTAACTAAATTAATTTGGAATTGTTTATTTATTAGGTAAAGGCTCAATATAAAGACAAATAAATAAGAATAGCAAAATTTTGTTTGGTACTTTTACATTATTTTTACACATTTTCAATTAAAAATTAGGTTGCATCCAAAAATAAGCTAGTCAATATGTCGCAAAAAAAATTAGTAGTAGCATGGGAGGAAATTAAATCAGTAACAGATTTAATACCTATAGAGGCAAAGTTGTTGAAGCTAGCAAAGTCGAGTTTGAAAAATGCCTATGCACCCTATTCTAATTTTCAGGTAGGCGCGGCAATTCTACTCGAAAACGGAGCAATGATAGGCGGTAGCAACCAAGAAAATGCAGCTTATCCGATGTGTCTTTGTGCCGAACGAGTAGCCTTGTCTGCGGTGGCATCTCAGCATCCAAAGTTAATCATTAAAGCAATGGCGATTACGGTAAAAGCACCGAATCAAATTATTGGACAACCAGCTATGCCTTGTGGTTCTTGTAGACAAGCATTATGCGAGAAAGAATACCAACAAAAACAACCAATTAGATTAGTCATTAGAGGAGAGGAGGGGCCTATATATTGTTTCCAATCAGCTAAAGAAATCTTACCATTTTCATTTGATGCTAGTTTTCTATGAAAAAAAATGAACATACTAGTTGCAATTCTCGTTACTATTATGCAAACTTAGCGTCATAAAAAAGCTAATTATAGATAAGATAAGCTCAGCTTATTCAGTTATATTAAAAAAAATAGCAAACATTACTGTAAATATTGATTAATATTGAAAATTATTACTTCCCAATTTTTTATTACCCTTATATTTGCAATTCTTTAATCACAAGACTTGATGACTTTGATAAGTTGTCTTAAAACAAACGAATAACTTACTAATTATTCCCTAGTTATTATGTCGTTAAGTCACATCAAAAAATCTTAAAATATTTATGTTAGAAGGTACTGTTAAATGGTTTAACCTAGAGAAAGGATACGGATTCATCAAGCGCAAAGGAGGCGGAAAAGATGTATTTGTACATATTAATGAAGTCTTAGAATCAGGCTATAAGACACTTTATGAAAAAGAAGAAGTAGAATTTGAAATAATAGAGAATGATAGAGGCCAAATTTGTGCAAGGAATATCACTGCATTTGAATATGTAGACGAATAGTTAGGGGATAGCGTTTCTCATTTAATAGGCACGAAGCAGTGCTACAAAATTGACTAATAATAGTATTGTTAAATTGTTTGTTTAACTGAGTGGATGGTTACAACAGTTTAACAATATTAGCCGTTAGTGAAGTAGGTCATTATTGGATTTATTACTACCAATCTTATCTCACGCCTTACATATCTTCTATAGCATTAACATCTGATTAACAAAAATTCAAACTTCATAAGATACACGATGTCTGTCTTGGTATTACCTTTGTAATAAATAATACAAAAACAACGTTTTAGAGATTTCTAAAATATGTTATTTTTGCATTTTTTTGCAAATGTGTTTTTTAAGACAAATGTAGTAATTGAAAGAACAGAAGTCATTTAATTTCGTTAGTACTATCGAATTGATTCCTTCCTTCTTTTAATTTACCATATATCTTAAGGAATCAATATTTTATAATCACACAAATTAAAGTTAAAATGAAATTAAGAATTGCTATTTTCAGCCTTATGGCAGCAAGTTTATTCATGGTTGCTTGTGGTGGCGGAGACGCTTCTGTAAGAGATGAAGCTAAAAAAGCTATCCAAGCTAATCCAACACCAGCTGCACCAGCAACACCAGTTGCTGCACCAGCAACACCAGCTGCACCAGCAGGTCCTACTACTACTATGTCTTTTGACAATTTAGAGTATGATTACGGTACAATCACTTCTGGAGAGAAAGTACAGTATGCTTATAAATTTAAGAATACAGGTTCTGAGCCTTTAATTATTAGCAACGCAAAAGGAAGTTGTGGGTGTACAGTTCCTGAATGGCCAAAAGAGCCAATTGCACCAGGTGCAACTAGCGAAATTTTAGTTCAATTTGATTCTAGCAACAAGAGTGGTAACCAATCTAAGCGAGTTACATTGACTTCTAACACTAATCCTGCTCAGACATTTTTGACAATCAAAGGTGTTGTAAACAAGGCAGAAGAAGCAAAGTAAGGACTTATAAATTTGAGGATAGTCTGCTATTAAGCCTATTTTCAAAATAAGTTTAAGGATAAAAAATACCGTATTCAATCAATTGAATACGGTATTTTTTTTGTACAGCTAGGTACATTGATATGCGAAAAGAACGATTAAGAATGTTAATTAGTCTGTTAGAATTTATTGCTTGCGCAAACTAAAACCGCACAAGATGGGTAGATTATATTTTTCCAAGCCTCTTAAATAAATTTTGCCCTTATTTTCTATTCCTAAATTACCTCGAAATTTTAAACTAATTAGGAGTGAATCCTTAAATAATTGAAAATGAATTAATTGTATTTGTACTTCTTATCAGCTTTTTTATAGCATGACGGTGAACCGATAATGCATTACTTTAGCTTGATTTTCTTGAAACTAGACTTTTTTAGAATACCTTAATCTATTTAGGATAGACCGAATCCTAAAAAAAATAGTAGTTATCCTAAATAGCTACCCAACATTTTTTCGTTATTTTGCATCTTTAAGCCATAATAGGTAGAACAATCTATAATCAAACGAATCAATAGATAGTTTCTACTTTAAAAAAGTAGCAATAATTAATGCAACTAATAGATACACACACGCACTTATATGTAGAGCAGTTTGAAAAAGATCGAGCAGCTACCATTGAAAGAGCCATATCGAAAGGCGTAGAAAAGTTTTATTTGCCAGCAATTGACAGTGAAACGCATGAGGCCATGTTTGAACTAGAGGCGGAATATCCCAATCGTTGTTTTGCGATGATGGGATTACATCCTTGTTCCGTAAAAGCAGATTATGAAAGAGAATTGAAAATAGTAGAAGAATGGATCCGAAAACGACCTTTTTGTGCGATAGGGGAGATAGGGATTGATTTACATTGGGATACCACTTTTGTTGAACAACAAAAAGAAGCATTTACTAGACAAATTAATTGGGCAAAAGATTTGGACGTGCCCATTGTTATTCACTCTAGAAAATCTACTTGGGAGGTCATTGAGATATTGCGAGCAGAGAAAAGTGATAAACTTCGAGGAATCTTTCATTGTTTTGGAGGAACAGTAGCAGAGGCAGAAGCAATTATTGATTGTGGTTTTCATTTGGGAATAGGAGGGGTTTTGACCTTTAAAAAAGCGGGACTAGATAAAACGATGGAAGCAATTGATTTAGAACATGTTGTCTTAGAAACAGATGCGCCTTACTTAGCACCTACCCCTTATCGAGGAAAGCGAAATGAAAGTGCCTATGTGGAGTTAGTTGCCCAGAAATTAGCATTGATAAAAGGCGTCGATATATCAGAAATTGCTAGAATAACGAGCGAAAATGCCCAAAAAATATTTACAAATTCAACAAAAGAGGCACTTTTACTTGGGAAGACTAGGTGATTTAAAACAGAATTGCTACTTTAGTGCCAACATTGAAAAAATAATGAATTAAAAGGGGGTAAATAATTGAAAAACGGTGAATTATATAGCAGATATAAAACTAACTCATTAAGTTTTCCAAATTTATTTTGTTTTATAATATTATTTTGCAATATTTACGCCCTGAAAAAATAGTATTTATTCTTTTTATATTTGAAAGCGTTTTTTATAAACTATAAAAGAATAGTTTTGTGAGAAAAAAAGAATAAGTATTTAGATAGAAGAAAAGCGGCTAATAAGTCAACGGAGAGGTGTCCGAGTGGCTTAAGGAGCACGCTTGGAAAGCGTGTGTATGTCAAAAGCGTACCGAGGGTTCGAATCCCTCTCTCTCCGCTAAAAATAGGATAAAATCTATTTTTTGTGGTAACAGCTGAAAAGTCAGCTAAACCTGAAAATAAAAAATAAACACATAACCAAAAATAATAATAGCCAACAAACGCTGTCATCAATTAGGTTTTTGTATTTACTTTTATTTTCGCACTAAACTGAAAATCTGGAGGATGATGATATAGGTCGAAATTAGTATAGTTTTTTGTAAAAGAATGTGTAGAATATTGAAATGTAAGATATAGTAAATTAACTATTTTTTGCATTTACAATTTTACATTTTAAGTTTTGCATTTCCTTACCTTCCTTTGAATTATCTTTCTTATTTTGAATAATCAATCATTAACAAAATTTAACTTTAAACTTTAGCAAAATCTTACTGACTATGCGAAAATTTATTGCTCTTCTGCTGGTATTTGGTCTGTTTACAATTGATGCCATGGCACAAGCAGAACCAACTGGTTTTCAGATCCTAAAGGAAAAATTCATTGAAGGAGACTGGAGATTTATGAGT
>CALFWI010000047.1 GCA_937928615.1 uncultured Saprospiraceae bacterium
TACTTTATTTAAGTAGTCCGCTCTGACCTCTGGTGCTAATGCTGCCCATTTTGGGAAAGCATCAGTTGCGGCTGCAACTGCTAAATTAGCTTGTCGAGTACTTGCATCTGCTACTTGAGCAAAAACGGAATTATTTGTTTCAGGACTATAGTTGTCAAAGGTTGATTTAAGTTTAGTAAATTTTCCGTTTATATAGGATTGGTATTTAGTCATAATTTTGAATTTTGAATGTAGAATTTTGAATGGGGCTTAGTTGTGAAATTGAACCATCCGTTCAAAATTGTTATTTGTTTTTGTTTCCTCTGGAATTGTACCTTGCAGTTGCTAATATTCTGACGATTTCATCTGCCTCTTTTATTAGCCATTTTAATTCCTTTTTATCACAGGGGATTTCTTTAGCATCAATAACTTCTAACCAATAAAGTGATTCATCTCCTTCTTCTACCGCTATGCTCATTTTTGAATAAAAGTCATTATCTGACCTTGAACGACAAGCTGCCCTATGATTAGCACCAGTTGAACTGGCGGATTTTACTAATTAGACTTGTTACCCTTTAAATTACAGCTATCTGAAAATATCTTTTTCTGCTATTTTCCTCTAAAAAATTCTTCAATAGAAGGACTATTCAAGAATTTTTTAAAGAAAACTATCAAAAAAATCTAAATTTCATATAGCTATTAAGTATGGTGAGTGGAACAGCTTGGGGCATATTGACTATATTTTTATTTCAAAGTTTATCTTAATAATCATTCCTGCTTAATCGTCTGAGCAGGGTTCAAAGCCGCAATTTTAAAAGTCTGCCAACTAACGGTAATAAACGCCAATAAAGTAATCAAAATCATAGCCATTAAAATAACCCACCAAGGAAAATCAATTCGATACGCATAGCCATTCAACCAATCATTCATACTCCAATAAATTAGCGGAATGCCGATAAGAACCGCAATTAAAATGAGCCAAATAAAGTCTTTAAAAAATAGGAAAATAATATTGCTTGTAGAAGCGCCTAATACTTTTCGGACACCAACTTCTTTTGTTCTTTGCAGGGACAAATAAGCAGCCAATCCAAATAAACCGAGGATGGCGACAATGACAGCTAAACCTGCAAAATTCCCAAAGAGAAAACCGAATTTTTTATCTTCTTTGTACAATTTATCAAATCGCTCATCCAAGAAAGCATAATTAAAGGGCGCATCTGGATAAAATTGATTCCAGATATTTTGGACGGCACTAATTTGACCCGTTAATGCATCACCACTTAGTCGAACTACGGTATTAGAATTGACCATTTCATGAGTAAATAGGGTAGGTTCAACAGTCGATTTTAAGGAACTACGGTTATAATCTTTAATCACCCCAACGACTTTGAGTTTATCTCCTTCATTATCTCTACCAAATTGGAAATATTCATTGATCACTGAATTGGCATCTGGAATGCCTAATAGCTTCACTAAAGCCATATTCATAATGACGACCATCGTATCTTCTGTTCGCGCTCTATCGAAACTTCGACCTGCGACTAGTTGTATGTCTAAGGCATCTATTAGACGGTCATTCATTCTATTTCTATAAATCGTCCCTTCTACTACCTCCGTTTTTCCTGCTATCTTGAAGCCGCCGCTAGTAGAGCCAATTTCAGCACTACCACCACCTGGTAAAGACGAAATGGAAGCTACTTTTGTAATGCCAGTTTGTTTGCTTACTTCTTCTAGGAAAGCGTTATATCGACTTTCATATTCTTCATCTGTTAAGTCGGGCATAAAAGCATTATTGAAGCCAATTACTTTTTCGGTATTGATGCCCAAATCAACATTCGTCATATACCGAATTTGTTGGTAAACGATAACCGTTGCGGCAATCAAAACTAAAGAAGCGGTAAATTGGAAAATGACCAATCCTTTTCTGAGAAAAACCCCTTGTTTGGTTCTAGTAAATGCTCCTCTGAGTACACCAATGGGTTTAAACGAGGAAAGTACTAAAGCAGGATAAATGCCTGTAATAAGCGTACCTAATAAACAGAAGAAGCCTAATTTTTTTAAGAAATCCCCATTTTGCCAGACCTCTGTTAAAACAGTTTTACCAACTAAGTCATTAAAATAGGGTAGGGTTAATTGGGCAATTCCGATAGCGACAATTCCGCCAAAAATATTGATTAACAAAGATTCGGTAAAAAATTGCCCCATTAATTGGCTTTTCTGTGCGCCTACTACTTTTCGTAAACCTACTTCTTTTGCTCTCTCCGTAGCTCTAGCAGTAGATAAATTGATATAATTAATCCAAGCTATTAATAAAATGAAAATGGAAATAATGTCTAAAAAGTAAACAGATTTTGCACTACCATGAGTGGCTGGTTCATACGTATAATCGGAATGTAAATGGATATCTTTGACGGGTTGAATATTAAAAACTAGTTTAGTCTCGTCTCCTAAGTATTTGGTGGTTAAAGCGGGCAATTTTGGTTTGATTTCTGCTAAATTCGCCTGCTCAGATAACTTCAAGTAAGTATAATAATTATAGCCATTCCAACCATCTTGTTGAGTACGTTCTTGATAGCTTTTTAGCGATAATAAAACATCAAATTTATAATGGGTATTATCTGGAATATCTTCCAATAAACCAGTTACTTTAAAAGGTCGATTAAAATTGCCTAAAACTTCAATCGTTTGCCCAATTGGATTGGCATTACCAAAATATTTTTTGGCTTGTTTCTGGGTCAATACCATGGTATAAGGCTCGTTCAATAACGCTGCCTTATTACCTGCTACCAGATTATAATTAAATAAATTCAAAAAATTAGAATCGACTGCAATTACTCCTCTTTCTTCCACAGGTTGCCCATCTTTTCTAAAAATTAATCGTCGCTTAAAAGTCGTAGTGGCACCAATAACTTCAGGCAAATCATCTTGTAACGCTTTTCCAGCAGGGGCAAAAGACATGGCATCCCGTACTTTGATAATGTCCTCTACCACATTATCGGTGGTTAAGCGATGTAATTGATTGGGTTGATAATGAAAATTGTCATAGCTCTTTTCAAAGTTGGTATATTGATTAATCAATAAAAAAGCAGCTAAGCCTAAAGCCAATCCAAGGATATGAATAATGGTATAAAGCTGGTGTTTAGCTAAATTTCTAAAACCAATTTTTAAATAATTTTGGAACATATCTTTGATGTATTGTAATCCCCAAAAAGAGATTGGTCGGATGATGCTTGGTCTAAGTAGTAACAGCACTTCTTTGGCATAAGCCCACTCTGCTTTACGAGTCGTATTGTGCGCTAAAGCTTCTAGGTATAACTCTTCCAAATCACCTTCAATATCTTCGTAGTAATCGGGATGGCAATAC
>CALFWI010000048.1 GCA_937928615.1 uncultured Saprospiraceae bacterium
TGACAAAAGGATTTGAACATGCTAATTCTTATGCAGTAGATGGGCATAAAACTTTAAATACGCCTTATGATTCAGGGATTATTTTGTGCCAAGATGAAGAGGCTTTGGTTTCTGCCTTACATACAAGTGCCAGTTATTTAACTTCGACGGAATCAAGAGAAGGCATGTATTATACGCCAGAAATGTCCAAGCGAGCGAGAGTGGTGGAACTCTGGGCCGCCCTTAAATATTTAGGCAAAGAAGGTGTTGATGAAATGGTTTATGGGATGCACGAACGAGCGAAACAATTTGCAACAGCTTTTGAAAAGATGGATGGCTTTACCGTATTAAATGAGGTCGTTTTTAACCAAGTCATTATTCATTGTGGAAACGATGAATTGACAATGGCGGTGATGCATAAAGTGCAAGCATTAAGAGAGTGTTGGGCAGGCGGCGCTATTTGGGAAGGACGTCAGGTGATTCGGATTAGTGTTTGTTCTTGGGCAACGACGGAAAAAGACATTGAGCGTTCGGCGGCTTCTTTTGCGGAGGCACATCAATTGGTTCAGCAAGAATTAACAATCGTTTAGGGATAGACGATTATCCGTTGTCCATTGTAATCGTTGTAGAAATATGATACAACGGACAACGGATGTAGACCTATCTAATAATAGATTTCTGTACAAAGAAAAAATATGAATACCCTAAAAATAAGAGGCCATAAAATAGCTTTCAAAGACTTAAATTCCCAAAAGGAGGAAGTCATTCTACTGGTGCATGGACACCCATTTGACCATAGCATGTGGGAATATCAATATGAAGCATTAAAAAATTATCGTTTACTATTACCTGATTTAAAAGGGTATGGACAATCGGCCACCAATTTTGAGCAAATATTTATAGAAAACCAAGCCTTAGATTTAGCCTTGTTATTGGATGAATTGGGTATTGAAAAAGTGCACCTCATCGGTTTGTCTATGGGTGGACAAATTATTGTAGAATTCCAGCGATTATTTCCATCTAGGGTGAAATCACTCATTATTGCTGCTAGTACACCTACTGCGGAGACGGAAGAAAGCTATGCCAATCGCCTAGCTTTAGCAGCTACGATTCAAGAAATAGGAATGTTGAGGTATACCCAAAAAGACATCCATAAATACATTAATTTAGAAGTCATCAGGGGCGATTCGGAAGTCTACCAGCATTTGTTTAAAATGATGACTAAAACCACCGTAGCAGGAGCGATCGCTGCACATAAAGGCAGGGCAGAAAGAAGAAATAATTTTGACTATTTGAAAAATATCAAGGTGCCGACTTTAGTGATAGCAGGAGAAAAAGATTATTTTTTTAGTGTAGAAGTGGTTGAAAAAGTAGCGAATGAAATATCTCATGCACAATTTGAAGTTATTCGTGGTTCAGGTCATTTGCCGAATATGGAAAAGCCAAAAGAATTTAATGAACTGCTTAGGGAGTTTTATCAGAAATTAGAAGGAATAAGCTAGTCCGCTGTCCCTCGTAATCCGTTGTGTATATTTTTCTACAACGGGTTACAAGAGACAACGGATTAGGATAACTGATTAAACAATTAATATGATTTACGAAGTATCCAAAGGAGCATACTCCATTAGCACGGATAAACGAAAGTTAAGTATTCCGACCATACATAACTATCTAAAAAAAGCTTACTGGTCTAAAAATAAGCCAATTTATTTGGTGCAAAAATCCATTAAAGGGTCGATTTGTTTTGGGGTATATCATCAGAAAAAGCAAGTAGGATTTGCTAGAGTCATTACCGATTTAACAACTTTTGGCTATTTAGCAGATGTGTTTATTCTGCCTGAATATCAAGGACAGGGATTAGGTAAATTTTTAATCAAAACCATTATGGAATGTCCCGATTTCCAAGGCTTTAGAAGTTGGTCTTTGGCGACTAAAGATGCACATGGGTTATATGCCAAATTTGGATTCAAAGAAATGGAGAATCCTAAAATATGGATGCGGAAGGTTAATTTTAGTACTTATTAATTAACTCAAGTTGCGGACAATGGTTATATGGTTAAATTGTTATATTATTGAGGGGGCAATAGCATCAAAATCAGTTATTTCAAGCCCGAAAAACAATATAACCATAAAAAAGTATAGCCATTTTTAATGCTCCGCAACTTAGATTAATTACTGCTTTTGATAAAGAAATAAGGAACCATCAAAAGGGCGCTCATCAAAGAACATAAATTCGTCGCAAAATATATCCATATTTAGCGCATAGTGAAAGGGTTCAGCTTTAAACCTATAGGTGGCTTTTTCTTCTAATGTATTTGTGATTTGCTCCAAACGCCAATCAAAAGTAACTAAGGTATCTCCATCAAAATCATCTTTAAGCATCAAAATACCTTTAGTCTCATTTAATATAATGTAAGCTTCTGGTGGCGTATGGGGTACGCAAAACCCGCAGCCATAACCTACTAATTTCCATTCACCAACTAAATTATTTGAAATATTGGAGGCTTCTGGAATGACGCCATTTCGGCAGTCATTCATAGTTTTAACCACTTCTTCCAAAGGTAAAATACATTCAGGAGAAGTGAGGTCTTTGCCGCACTGACTGAACATTAGAATCGCAATAAAACCAATTAGATAATGTTTAACCCTCATTTTTCAACATTTAATGGAGTAATCAATCTTTTTCTTAAAGACTATTGTTTTGATTAAAATGGTTGGTTTGTAAACAAAATTTAAATCTGTGCTTAAACAATAATGAAAAATAACTTAGATTAAAATCTCGATTGAAAACAGGCATTGAACAACAATAATCCGTGGGGTAATAAATCCGTGGGGAATTAAATGGTAAATATCCAACTTGTTTTTTATCCATTACTAAACTACACTCGTCAAAAAAAACTCCGTGCCCTCCATGTCCTCCGTCCCTCCGTGGTAAAAAATATCAAACTCCTCATTCCTCATAATGCTTATTAGCCCGCCGCAATTTATTCCAGATTCTATCCTTCAAAGCTTGTGGTTTTAAGACAATCATCGAATCGCCAAAGCCTAAAATTTCTCGCTCTAGTTCAAAATTGAGTTGTACTTTAATAGAAATGACAATGCCTTTTTGTTGTCTTTCAATTAATTCCTGACTTGGATGTAAGGGTTTGGTCAAGACATAAGGCGCATTGCTATGATAAACAAATAAATGAATGATTTGCGGACTTAAGGTTTCACTAACCGTCACCCCAATGACGTCTTGGTAAAAATTGCTTAAATCATAATTGGTATTTGCTCGAAAGGGAATGCTAGAAGTTTCAATAACTTTCATTCTATCCAAAGCCAAAGTCATCATTCTCGGCGCACCTTGTTTGATACCTAATAAAAACCAACGATTGCGATATTCTTTTAATAAATAAGGAAAGAAGATAATTTCGCCTGGTTGCCGAGCTTTAAAAGATTGGTAAGTAATAGAGAGCGTTTGTTTTTTCTGGATAGCTTGATAAATGGTATCTAAATATTCTAAACCTTGCAAGCCTTCATTTTTCTCAAAATCTATAATGCGTTCCTGTTTATTTTTGGAAGTATAAACCTTGTCCTCTAATTTTTGCACCATCCCACTCAATTCCTGAAAATGCGAAAAGCCTTTAAATTGTTTTAATATTTCCACGACTTCCGTCAGTCGATTTAAATCTTGGTCGGTCAATGGAATATTGGTAATACTATACTCAGGGTCTTCATACGTATAATATTTTCTATCAACGACTATAATTGGTGCATTATAGCCCAATTTGTCTGACCGCATAATTTGAATATCCGCTTGCACCGTTCTTTTACTGACGCCTTTGTCAATCCCTTCATATTCATAAAGGGTATCAGAACAAGCATCAATTAGGTCGTCTAAAGTCCATTTTCGGAAGCGATTGCGGAGGCAGTTGTCAATGGTTCGGAAGCGGATAAGGGCGTTTTTATTCATTGGTTGTTTTATTGATTTATTTGGCTAATTCTTGTTTTAATCAGCCAAATGAACCTGCCCGTTCCATTCAGGCGGGTTTGGTGGTTACTTATAATTCGTCAATCTTTAAATCGGAATAGTTTTTTTAAAATAATTACAAATTTTAATAATTGGTGTAATTAATTGATAATCAATTTACTAAAAGAGAGTAAAGTAGTTTTTTGAAAAATATTTATATAAAAAAACAAAAAAATATTTTACTACGCAAATATACTGCGTACTATCTTCCCAACTTTGTATCATCAAACAACAAAAAAGAAATCTATTAAAATAAAAAAGAATTTTTTTCACCTGTT
>CALFWI010000049.1 GCA_937928615.1 uncultured Saprospiraceae bacterium
TTTTTTCAATTTCCTAGTTTTTAAATATTGGGTTAAGCGTATGTTTAAATTTTCAAGAGCTTGATAATTAGTGTAGGAGTATTTTCTTAACAATCAAAATTTATCTCGAATTAATTTCGAGGCCATCAATACCAAAGCATATTTCAAATCCTTCTAAAGTTAACAGATGGAATTTTAAACATACTCTAACCGAATAAAATTTTGAATTCTCCAAATTAAACCCTTCTTTTGACGAAATATTAATACCAATTACATTTTTATGAAAAACCAGTCAGACTTTTATGAAATTTGCGCTCCTAATAAAACAATTGTACTTAAGGTGAAAATGACAGATAAAGTCTATTACTCGGTAGATTTTAAGGGAGAAAATATACTATGGTATTCTCCTTTAGCTATGGATTTGGGAGAAAATGGAGTACTGGGACATTTTCCTAAAGTAAAACGCTATCAAATAACGGAGATTGAAGACAGTATTGAAACTGTATGGGGAATTCGAAAAACAATTAAGGCGGAGTACCAAGAATTGGATTTAACCATGGAAGGTCATTATAGCTTATTGTTCAGAGTTTACGATGACGGAGTGGCCTATCGTTTCCAAACGACCTTTCCCGATAAAATAAAAATTAAGCAAGAAACAGTAGCTTATCGTTTTCGAGAAGATGCCGAATTATTAGCCCATGTTGTCGGCGATTTCCAAACCTCCTACGAAAAGCTATATACCAGTTATAAGATTTCAGAAATTGTCGAAGCAGAATTTATTAGCCTCCCTTTATTAGTGAAGCAACCACAAGCTAAAGTTTTAATTGCAGAATCAGATGTCTTTGATTACCCAGGCATGTATATCAAAAGAATAGGCAATAATAACCGTTTTGATATGCAGGGTTTATTTCCTGCCTATCCTACTAAAACGGAATTGGGCGGTCTTTGCCAATTTAACGATAGGGTAGTGGAACGAGCGGATTATTTAGCAGAAACAACTGGTACTAGAAATTTTCCTTGGCGATTAATGGTGATTGCTGGAGAAGACAAAGAATTAGCGGACAATGATTTGGTGTATAAATTAGCTCGACCTTGTGCCATTAAAACGGATTGGATTAAACCAGGTAAAGTAGCTTGGGACTGGTTCAATGATTGGAATTTGATAGGCGTTGATTTTGAAACAGGCGTCAATAATAAAACCTATGAATACTATATAGATTTTGCGGCTAATAATGGTTTGGAATATGTGATTTTAGACGAAGGCTGGTCGGATGTTTTTGATTTATTATTACCGAAACCAACGGTTGATATTCCATATTTAGTAAAATATGCTAAAAAAAGAGGCGTAGATATTGTTTTATGGGCGGTTTGGCATACGATTGACCGACAGATGGAAGCGGCTTTAGACCAATTTGCCGTATGGGGCGTAGCTGGTGTGAAAGTAGATTTTATTGATAGAGATGATCAATATGCGATTAATTTTTATGAACGAATTGCTAAAGAAACAGCCAAACGAAAATTATTAGTCAATATTCATGGTTGTAGCAAGCCAACTGGACTACATCGAATGTATCCCAATGTGATTAATTATGAAGGGGTAAGAGGTAATGAATACAATAAATTTGATAAAGATGAAACGCCAGACCATAATGTCAATTTGGTCTATACCAGAATGGTAGTTGGACCAATGGATTATACACCTGGCTCTATGCGGAATTCTATTAAAGGGAAATTTTTTACAGACTATAATCAACCAATGAGTCATGGTACTAGATGCCATCAATTAGGGATGTATATTGTTTATTATAGCCCAATGCAAATGCTTTGTGATGCACCGACTGCTTACGAACAATATCCTGATATTTTAGCTTTTCTTGGAGAAGTCCCTGCTGTATGGGAGGAGACTATAGCTTTGGATGGTAAGGTGGGAGAATATGTGGTAATTGCTCGAAAAAAAGGGAATGATTGGTATGTAGGGGCATTAACGAATTGGACTGCAAGAGAAATAGTCCTTGATTTTTCTTTTTTAGACAAAAGAAAATACAAAGCTAAATTATTTGTAGACGGTGTGAATGCACACCGAAATGCGGTAGATTATCAATTGCTAGAAAAGGAAATTAATCCGCATGATCAATTGAAAATCCAACTAAAGCCAGGTGGAGGAGCAGCGATTCAATTAAAATTTGCATAAAAAGATATAATTATATTATTCATTTTTTTTATAATTTCTAAAATTTAGTATAAGCCTACTATTTTTATTTGGAATAAAATTTTGTTTTTAGATATACAAGTAATTGATTTTTTTTACTATATTCGCCTTTAGTCTAATTTCCAAAAAGCAAACTTGCCAATAATAACTTATTATCGAAGGATAAATACAGTCGAATTAGTACAATAAATAAAAATGATTAAGGTGGTATTTTTATAAAAATAATTGAAGTGTTTTTAACCTAAAAACACTTCAATTATTTTGCTTGATTTAATAAGCGTAATTTTTACGCATTTTAATTGACCTGATAGAATACTTACAGGAAATATTAGACAGAAATTACTTGGAATGCTTGAAAAACTTACTTTGTTTTTAGACATAGCTTAATGAATTTATTAGTGAAACTAAACTTATTGAATTATCAAAATCTTTTCGTATGAACCAAAAAAATTTAAAACACTTCTTATTTCTTTTGGGAGTACTATTTACTACCACTGCCTTTAGCCAGTCTACGATTTCGGGGACGGTAACGGATGAAGATGGTGGAGACCCACTAATTGGGGTAAATATTCTCCTTAAAGGTACTGCAACTGGTACTATTACCGATTTTGATGGAAATTATTCCATTACTGCTAATACAGGTGATGTATTGACTTTTTCTTATACGGGTTATGCTGAGCAAGAATTAACAGTAGGCGCATCTACTGTTATGGATGTTGTGATGGCAGCTGGCTCTATTTTAGATGAAGTCGTCGTTGTTGGATATGGATCTCAGAAAAAAGCAACGGTAACTGGTGCAGTAGCACAATTAAAAGGAGATATTTTAGTAGCATCTCCTTCTGTCAATTTAGGAACTGCTTTAGCGGGTCGTTTACCTGGATTGGTTGTCATTCAAAATAGTGGACGACCTGGGGATGATGATGCAACTATTCGAATTAGAGGGACTAATACCTTGGGAAATAGTAGTCCATTAATCGTAATTGATGGAATTCCTGATAGAGCGGGTGGTCTTTCTAGATTATTAGGACAAGATATAGAATCTGTTTCTGTCTTGAAAGATGCTTCTTCTGCTATTTATGGAGCTAGAGCGGCAAATGGAGCTATCATCGTGACGACTAAAACAGGTAAAGCAGGAAAACCAAAAATTTCCTATAGCTTTAATCAAGGATGGACACAACCAACGGTCGTTCCAACCATGTCAAATGCAGTAGAGTACGCCAATATTATGAACGAGTTGCCGATTTATCGAGGTGTTCCTGCAAATGAATGGAATGCAGCTTCGGCAAGTATTAAATCTTCTGGCACTTATGATTCTCCAACTGCTGGTGTTGGTAGCTTGAGTGCGCAATTTAGCCCTGCTGCAGTTGCAGCGCATGGCAATGGTTCTGACCCTTGGGGATTCCCAGATGCAGATTGGTTTGGGGCTACTTTTAGAGAATGGGCACCACAACAAGTGCATCACTTAGGTATTAGTGGAGGAACAGAAGATATAGGTTATTATGCTTCTTTAGGTTATACAGACCAAGATGCTATCTATAATAATTCTGCTACTTTCTACAAACAATATAGTGCTCGAATTAACTTAAATGCTAAGTTAAACAATTATGTCAAGGCTAATTTAGGAATGCATTTAAGAAGAGAAGATAGAAATAATCCTACGGAAGCAGAAGGGGCTATTTTTAGAATGTTGATGAGAGGTCGCCCAACAGAGCCTGCTGTATGGCCTAATGGCTTACCAGGACCAGATATTGAAAATGGTCAACAGCCAGTAGTTATTACAACTAATGCTACAGGTTATCAAAGAAATCCATCGGATTATATCCAATTTAATGGTTCTGTAGATATTACAAATCCTTGGATTGATGGTTTAAAATTGACTTTATTAGGTTCTGCTGATAAATTAAATACAACGAATAAATTATGGCAAACACCTTGGGAATTATATTTCTGGGATAGACAAACTTTAGGAGCAGATGGTAATCCAGCATTAGAAGGAAACATTCGTTCTAATTTCAAAGCACCTCAGTTAACGCAAAGTTCTTTTAGTGGCTTAAATACGAATTTAACAGCTATGTTAAATTATGAGAGAGAAATTGATGGAGGTCATAAGTTGAACGTTTTAGCTGGTGTGACGCAAGAACGATTTGAAGGAGAATTCTTTTCTGCGTTTAGAAGAGATTTCGTTTCTCCTGCTATTGACCAATTATTTGCAGGTGGTGCAGCTCAGCAAGCTACCGATGGTAGTGCATTTGAACGAGCAAGATTGGGATATTATGGTCGGGTTCAATACAATTTCCAAGAGAAATATTTAGCAGAATTTATTTGGAGATATGATGGTTCTTATATTTTCCCTAGAGACAATCGATTTGGCTTCTTCCCTGGTATCTTATTAGGATGGAATGTTAGCCAAGAACCATGGTTTAATGTAGGCGCAGTTGACCACTTAAAACTACGTGCTTCTTATGGCCAGATGGGGAATGACCAAGTTGCTTTTGACTCCAATGGTAATGGACAAATTGATGAGGATGAATTACAAGAATTTGCCTTTTTATCCGTTTTTGGGTTTAACCAGTATCCTGTTGGTAACCAAGTGGTGGCTACCTTAGAAGAATCTGTTTTAGCAAACCCTAACTTTACATGGGAACGTGCTAAGAACTTTAACTTTGGTGTAGATGCTAGTCTGTTTGGTCGTTTAGATGTGGTTTTAGAATACTTCCGCAATAATAGAGACCAAATTTTGATTCAGAAAACAGGTTCTACGCCTGCTTCTTCTGGTATCAGTTCTTTATTACCACCTGAGAATGCAGGGGAGGTACAAAACGAAGGGGTTGAATTTTCTTTGACTTATAATGGTGGACAGGGTACTGATTTAAAATGGTCTGCTGGCATAAATGGTGGTTTTGCACAGAATGAAGTGATTTTCCAAGATGAAGTACCAGGTGCTCCTGATTATCAAAGACAAGAAGGAAAGCCAGTTGGTGCTTACTTAGTGTACGAGGCAGATGGTGCATTTATTGACCAAGCGGCAATTGAAGCGAATACAGTTGATTATAGTGCAGTTACGCCTCAATTAATTCCTGGAGATTTAAGATTTAACGATGTAAATGGTGACGGTAAAATTGATGGAGATGACCAAGTTCGTTTGAATGAAAGTATCATTCCTAAATTTAATTTCGGGGCTACTTTCAGAGCGCAATACAAAGGATTTGATTTCTCTATTTTATTACAAGGTGCTACTGGTGCAAAATTACCTATCCAAACAGAATCTGGCGATATTGGTAATTTCTTAAAGTATAGCCACGATAACCGTTGGTCAATTGATAACCCAAGTGCAGAACACCCAAGATTGGCATCAAGAGGAGATACTTACTACACAGGAGGTAACTTTGGTAATAATACTTATTTCTTATTCGATAAAGATTACATCAGAATTAAGAATATCGAATTAGGATATAACTTAACTGGTGGTGCTTTAGAAAGTGCTGGTTTAGAAAACCTTAGAGTATTTGTCAATGCTTTTAACCTAGTTACATGGGCGAAGCAAGACATTTATGATCCAGAAGTAGAAGCAGGAAACGGGGTAGTTTATCCACAAAACAAAGTATTAAACTTTGGTTTTAATGTTACTTTCTAAACAATCTATCAAATTATTTGTAATTCCCTTGATAAGTTTAGGAGAATTTTACAATCCTTTGATAAATCAGTAGAATATTCTGAATAACTTTAAAGTTCAAACCTACGCTTTAAACCGTAGGTAAATAAGACTTTCTAAAAAAATATAATAAAATTTAATAATTATGAAGAACATCAGTAAAGTATCCCTCTTTGGATGCCTATTAGCAGTGCTACTTTTTGCTGTGTCTTGTAGTCAAGATTTTCTAGACACACAACCATTGGATAAAATTTCGAGTGATGCGACTTGGTCAGATGCTGCCTTAGCCGAAGCATTTGTTTTCGGTGTGTATTCTTTTCTAGAATATGGTGGTTTTGAAGAATACGGACTATCATCTTATTCGGATGAAGCTTTGTATACCCACTCTGGTCGACCTATTCCTCCTGTGAATGAAGGAACAGAGAGTCCTACTAACTTGGCATATATGAGTCCTAGTTACGAATGGGGAAGTATGTACTTGGCTATTAGAGAAGCAAATATTGCTTTACAAGAATTGCCAAATGCGACTATAGATGAAGGCGTGAAAAATCGTTTAACTGGAGAAGTACATTTCTTAAGAGCTTATTACTACCAACAGTTATTAAGATTTTATGGTGGCGTGCCGATTATTGACCGCCCTTACGGTTTAGGAGAAGACTATAATATTTCTCGTAATACCTATGCAGAAGTTGTTGATTTTATCGTAGCTGATTTAGATAAAGCATCCGCTTTATTAGATGGAATTGGTCGTACCTCTGGTCGAGCAACTACTTTAGCTGCCTTAGCTTTAAAGGCAAGAGTGCTAATGTATGCAGCAAGTGATTTGCATGATGCTTCAAAAGTTTCTGGTGATATGGCTGGTGACGTATTTGCGTATTCTGGTGGACAAGAAGGTAGATGGCAAGCAGCTAAAACTGCCGCAAAAGCAGCTTTAGATGCAGGTAGTGGATATAAATTAGACTTATCTGCACCAGTTTCTGCTGCGGAAGGACAAGCCAATTATATTGCCCTTGCGATGGGCGGTGGTAGTGCAGCAGCGGATCCTGCTGGAGCAGAAGATATGATTTTTGATAGAAGTGCAACAATTGATTTTGTTCAAGAATCTAACTGGCCTTTAGGTGGTTTGCATAATGGTATTAATAATGGCCCTAATGGGTACCACAACTGGGCTGGTAATACACCAATCCAACAATTAGTGGATGATTATGAAATGTTAGATGGGAGTAAATTTGATTGGAATAATCCAGATCATGCGACTACTCCTTACGAAAATAGAGATCCTAGATTTTATGGAACTGTATTGTACGATGGAGCAGGTTGGAAACCAAGACCATCTGATGTTGCAGGTTTAGATCCAGCGGACCAAATACAAACAGGTGCTTATGATGATGGAGCAGGTGGTTTAATCAACGGTATCGATACTAGAGAATCTGCTATCGAAAATTGGAATGGTAGTAGAACTGCTTACTACACTCGGAAATTTACTGATCCTGACCCAGGGTTAGCAGATAATTTATCTTCTGGTCAGGCAATTCCTTACCCATTCCTTCGATATACAGAAGTTGTTTTAAATTATGTTGAAACACTTTTAGAGACGGGAGATGAGGCAACTGCTAGAGATTGGTTGAACAAAATTCGTTTCCGTGCGGGTATGCCTGCCATAGAAGATGCTGGTTCTGCATTATTAGAAAGATACCGCAATGAGCGTCGAGTAGAATTGGTATATGAAGAACACCGTTACCATGATGCGCGAAGATGGGTGATTGCACCAACTACTTTAGGTAGAGGAGCAAAAGCGATGAATGTGAGAGCGACTTTAAAAGCTGGTCAATCTCCGCATGTACCTTATCGTTATGACCCTGAGGTCTATGATTATTCTTATGAAGTATTTGATAATACAGATGTAGAAACTAGAACTTGGCTAGATAGAATGTACTATCGTCCAATTAGTAGAGATGAAGTTCAACGAAATTCACAATTAGTCCAGAATCCTGGTTACTAATTAAATAAATCGTGGTGATTTTAAAACCACTACGATTTAATAATAAAATTAATAACAGGGCGGCTATTTTGAATAGTCGCCCTGTTATTGTTTATGCTAAATAGATTTACTACTTTTGGGAAGGTCATCCAATATTTTAATTAAAGACTATACCACTAATATCTTGCACCAATTACTCAAATATTCCGTTTGTTTTTGTTTATTGTTTTTAGGAACTGCTTGTGAAAAAGAGGCTACCAATGTGTCAGTAGAAGCAAGCAATCAAGTGCCTAAAAATGCTCTTTTCCAATTACTAACTCCACAGCAAACAAATATTAACTTCCAGAATACCTTAACCGAAGGCTTAAACACTAATGTCCTGCTCTACGAATATTTTTATAATGGTGGTGGCGTAGCAGCAGGTGATTTTAATGGGGATGAATTGATAGATCTTTATTTTACGTCCAATATGACGGAAAATAAATTATATCTTAATAAAGGCAACTTACAATTTGAAGAAGTAACAAAAATAGCTAAAGCAGGAGGTCGACCAGGTCCTTGGAAAACGGGGGTAACCCATGCGGATGTAAATGGAGATGGGAAATTAGATATTTATATTTGTTATTCAGGAGCATTACCAGATGATAAAAGACAAAATCAGTTATTTATCAATCAAGGGAATAATGCAGAAAATATTCCCATTTTTGAGGAGAAAGCCGCAGCGTATGGTTTAAATAGCCCCGCTTTTAGCAATCAAGGCTACTTTTTTGATTACGATAGAGATGGAGATTTGGATATGTTGTTGTTGAATCATAGCCCACAATCTCT
>CALFWI010000050.1 GCA_937928615.1 uncultured Saprospiraceae bacterium
ATTCCAGTCAGCGTTGCTATCTAATAATGCTTGAAAAGCATCATTTGTTGGTGCAAACACGGTAAATGGTCCTGCTCCACTCAATGCTGCTACAAAATCAGTCATTAAACCAGTTCTAGTTAAAGCAGCGACTAAAGAAGAAAAAACTGGGTTAGAAGTAGCAAATGTAACGACATTCGGTGGCAAAATTACTTGGTCAACTACGTGAATAACGCCGTTAGACACTTCGTTATCTGCGCCTGTCACCTTGGTGGTGCCATTAATTGTTACGCCGCCATCTATATTCACGAATAAACTGGCATTTGCATCATAAGGCGTCGCGCTTAAAGATTCCACATAACCAGTAGCTAAATCTGTTGATTTGACATTTCCTGAAACAACATGGTAAGTTAGTACGGTAGTTAATATGTCTACAGGAATATCCTCTAAAGCATTCCAGTCTGCATTGCTGTCTAATAAAGCTTGAAAAGCCGCATTGGTTGGTGCAAAAATAGTAAATGGGCCATCTCCAGATAAAGTCTCGACTAAACTTGCTCGACTAAGTGCTGCCACTAAAGAACTAAAATCAGCATTAGCAGAAGCAAATTCTACGGCATTTGGTGTAGCTGGTGGTATAACGGGTTCAACGACATCATCATCTCCACAACTAGAGAACGTGAATAATGCGCATACGAATAGTGTTAGCAAACTGAAACGAGATAACAGCTTCATAATTTCTTAATTTTTAGGTTATAATAATGAGTCGAGGTTAATTTCCGACAGAGCTAGAATGGTTTAAAAGTCATTTTGTTTAACAAAAATTGATTTTTATTAAACAAAATGACAAATAGTTTACATTTATTACCCTAAAAAGGGTATATCTAGTTAACAAACTAGGGTAATACATCTGTAAATTATTATTATCAATTGGGGAGATGCTAATTCATTTAGATAAATTATAGGTAGGGATGATTGCTAAATAACAGTCCTTAAATTAAAAGACCTCCAAATTTTTAAAAAATTTGGAGGTCTAAAAAGAAAAAATTATTCTTTCGTTATCACAAAATACAATTACTTATTTTGCACATAATCTGACAAGTACCTAAATCGTTCTGTCAATTGTCCATCTTTTGTCATCGTTCCTCTTTCAATCACTCCATCTTTAGAAGGGGTCAATAAATCCTCCAACACAGATGCTATAAATTGCTGTCCAAAAGATTCAGAGGCATCTCTGGGTAATTCATTCGGCAAATTATCAATCGTCATCATATCAATACTATGCCTTTGGAAAGGATGGATTTCTGATTCGGTGAAAGCATCATAGCCAAAAATAGGGTCAGCAATAGTGGATGGTTTTATAGTTGCGGGAATAGAAGCTTCTGGTGCAATATCACAAGTAACATCCGCAATCACTTCAATGGAAAAATCATCCGATTTCATGGCTGTTTTAGTAAAAAATGGGGGTGCTTGACTGTCCCAATAAATGCCATTAATCATCAAATGAGCGGTTTTAGCATAAGGCGCAAAAATACTTTTGTATTCGGTAGGATGATTAAAAAAATGCGTTAATTCAAATGCACTGCCGTCTTTTCTAGCAACATAATCTTTGCAGTCCAATTGTGTAAAAACGATGTGCCCAAAATCTTTTGTTAAAAAATCATGCGGTGGTACTTTTAGAATGCCCATGTCTTTTAAAACCTTAGCTGCACCACTCGCTACTCGACCAGTTCCAGTTAACACAATTTTGATAGGCGGAAAATCAATGTACGCAAATTGTGCTTTGGCAGCAGCATAATCATAACATTGATGCATTCTTTTAAGGCTAAAACTCCCCATTCGTTGCCCATAAGTCATCAAGCCATTATAAGCCCCAACCATTCCTGCAAAATAACCAAAAGCAATCACTCGTTGGCCTTTTTCATTCGTCAATACCTCATAATCCATCAAAGCTATATTTTTTGCTAAAACAGCTTGTAACAGTCCTCTATTATAAGGTTGTTCTTTAAACGTATGGGAAAAGAAAAAATAACCTTTATTAGGAATCAATTGGTCAATGGGTACTTCTTTTACCCCCAATAAAACATCACAGTCTGTTACACTTTCGACGATAGGAACACCTAAAGCGGTATATTCTTCGTCGGTATAACAGCGAATAGGAGAAGATTGGACGACTAAATCAATGCCTTTATTTTTAATTAAATCCGCACATTGTTGTGGAATTAAAGGGACTCTAGAATCTGGTGGATTTTTACCTTCTCGGATGATGCCTATTTTCATAATATTCTTTTACGCGATTTAAAATATGCCCGTAAAAGTAATAGTAAATTTTTATATTTATTTAAAATGGGAGGCAAGGAAGCTTTTGCCAATTGTAACTTCTACGTCCATCTCAACCTCAATTTTAATCCCTTATTCAAAATTATCTCTAAAAGGAGGTTAAAAATTGAAAATTGAAACTTTGAAATTGAAAATTTCACCTAGATTCTAAGCAAAAAAAGTCCTATTTTTGCCGACTTGAATCGAAATTTAAGCGATTAATGGTTAAATAGGTGCAATAGGTGTTCTCTGAACATTTTAATAATAACCTATTAATCACCATTAATAACTTCTAATAACTTTATAAATTATGTTTGACAGTTTAAGTGATCGTTTAGAAGGAGCGTTTAAGACGCTAAAAGGAGATGGAAAATTAACCGAAATTAATATTGCCAAATCGGTCAAAGAAATTCGTCGGGCTTTAGTAGGGGCCGATGTAAATTATAAAATTGCGAAAGAATTTACCGACACGATTAAAGAGAAGGCATTAGGCTCAGAGAATATTCTATCTGCCGTAAAGCCAGGAGAATTGATGGTAAAAATCGTCAACGATGAGTTGACAGATTTGATGGGTGGGCAATCGGTAGGTATTAACATCAAAGCCAGTCCAGGGATTGTGTTGATTGCTGGTTTGCAAGGTTCTGGTAAAACGACTTTCTCTGGTAAATTAGCCAATTTCTTAAAGCAAAAGCGAAAGAAAAAGCCTTTATTGGTTGCCTGTGATGTTTATCGTCCAGCCGCAATTGAGCAAATTACGGTTTTAGGAGCACAAATTGGGGTACCTGTTTACAAAGAAGAAGAAAATAAAAACGTCGTTGAAATAGCTCAGAATGCTATTAAGCATGCTAAGGTGCATGGTTTTGATGTCGTGATTGTGGATACTGCGGGTCGTTTGGCAGTAGATGAGGCGATGATGACAGAAATTAGGAACATCAAAGCAGGGATTACCCCAACAGAGTCTTTATTTGTCGTGGATGCTATGACAGGTCAAGATGCCGTCAATACGGCAAAAGCCTTTAATGAGGTGATCAACTACGATGGGGTTGTTTTAACCAAATTAGATGGTGATACAAGAGGTGGTGCAGCGCTATCCATTAAATATACTGTTGGCAAGCCGATTAAGTTTGTGAGTATGGGAGAAGGGATGGAGACCTTAGATGTGTTCTATCCAGAAAGAATGGCTCAGCGGATTTTAGGAATGGGAGATATTGTCTCTTTAGTAGAAAAAGCACAAGAGCAATTTGATGAAAAAGAAGCAGCGAGATTAGAAAAGAAAATTCGTAAAAATAAATTTGATTTTAATGACTTTTTGAGTCAGTTGAATCAAATTCGAAAAATGGGAGATATTAAAAGTTTGCTAGGGATGATTCCTGGAATGGGTAAGGCGGTTAAAGATTTGGATATTGATGATAGTGCTTTTTCCAAAGTAGAGAGTATTATTTTCTCCATGACTCCGCATGAAAGAGGCAATCCAGAAGTCATTAATATGAGCCGAAAGCAAAGAATTGCCAAAGGCTGTGGTAAAAAAATCCACGAAATCAATATGTTCTTAAAGCAATTTGACCAAATGCGGAAGATGATGCATAAAATGAGTAAGGGTCAATTAGCTGGTGCTGGATTAGGAAATGGAGGAAGCGGAATGGCAGGTAGAATGTCCAAACCAAAGAAAAAATTGAAAAAACGCAAAGGAGGAAAGAAAAGGTATTAACAGATGTTGAGGTTATTAGAAGTTATTATTGGATAGTTTATCCTTAATTAGAGCATCAGATAAAAAACGGATAAAGAGACCGCCAAACGTGTCGGACACCTTTAAGGTGTCCGACACGTAATTATCAATTTTCAATCTGACTATCTAATAACTTCTAATAACACCATATAATAATTGCGCGATCATCCTATCATCGTACAATAGTAAATGAAAGCTGGCGGAAAATTCAAAGGAGTAAAGCCAAGCCGAACGCTTGGAAAATAGCCTTTTAATAAATCTCGTTTCCCTAAGCTATATTGGTATTGAATAAACATCCCGCCATAACTTAACAAGCCTGTTACTTTATTCATTAAATAATGAATGTCTGCTTTTTTCAACAAAGAAAGGGGCAAACTTGATACAAAGTAATCGACCTTTTCAATATTCTGCTCTTTTAAGAATTTATCAAATTCCAAAGCAGATTCATTGAGTAATTGTAGCCGATCATCTTCAGGAAGTGTTTCTAAGGCATCTAGATACATCGCTTCGTTTAATTCGAAGGAGAGGATTTGAGAATTATCCGTAATTTTATCTAAAATTCCTTCCGTAATTACGCCATTTCCAGTTCCAAATTCAACGATAATATTATCTTTATCATTAATTGGTTTAGTCATTTTTTTAACCAAAAATTTAGAACTTGGGGCAACTGTACCTGACTTTTTAAGGGTTTTGATTGCTTCTAGTGTAAACATTTATTTAGCTTTTGCCGCAAAATAGTAAACTTTTGTTAAGCGGACTGGATTTTAAGGTTAATTATTTTAGAGCGGACTAAAGGTGTAGCGGACTAAGGGTATAAAGGTATAAGGGTATAAGGGTATAAGGGTGTCGTCGTTAAAATTAAATAAATAAAAAGGTAACAATCTACAATGCCTATACGCAATATCTGCTTGTTGTCGAACAAACAACCTCAATAAATTAGCGCTATCACTACATCTTTCTACCACTACACCTATTTACTTACATCACAAAAGTCCTCAGTGTTTTTCGATATTTAGATGGACTATTTTGGGTGATGAGTTTAAATTGTTTGTTAAAATGAGAGAAGTTATTAAATCCACTTTCGTAGCAAATCTCTGAAATAGGTAAAATCCCCTGAGATAATAATTCACAAGCATGAGCGATTCTAAATTCATTGACAAAATAGGTAAAGGTTTTGCCTGTTAACTTTTTAAAATATCGACAAAAAGCAGGAACAGTCATATTCACTTCTTTCGCCATTTCAGCTAAACTTATTTCGGATTTAAATCTATTTTCTACATATTGATAAATAGTATTAATTCGATGGTGGTCTTGTGACTGCACTTCTAGGGACAAACCACTTGCATTGAGTAAAGTATATCCTTCGGTTTGTGCCAATATTTTTAGTATTTTTAATAACTCCAATAATCGGTCGAAATTATCCATCTCCAACATGCCGATTAAATGTTCCCCAACCGCTTCCTTAATTGCTGGATCAAAAATTAATCCTTGTTTAGAGCGTTTAAATAATTGTTTGATAATCGCCATTTCAGGAGATTGAAAAAAATCTTTCCCAAGAAAGTCTTCTTTCATCTGAATCACTATCTCTGTATGCTCTTCCATAAATTGGTCACAAAAACCAAAATGTGGTAGATTAGGCCCCAAAAAAATCAAATCTCCTTGATCATAACGAGAAATATGATTCCCTATATGTCGTTTTCCACAACCATTAGAAATATAAACAATCTCATATTCGGGATGAAAATGCCAATGAGGAGTCTTACAAGTCTCTGGATTCGTAAATTTTCTAATGGTAAAAGAGCTGCCAAAAACAGGAGTAATTTTTTCTAATAAAGCTTTCCTACTCATTAATAAATGGTTAAAGTAGTTAAGAATAAACCCGTTCAATTTTCACAAAATAAATCAATTTTAATTTATTTTTATGCTATTTTAACATAAATTCAATTCATAAGTTTAATCATGGTTAATATAGCATTTATTTTGGATAAAATAGAATTGGCTACTTGATCATTTTACACCTAATTTTGTTTCATCAATCAACACCATAAAGCATTAATTTCATACAATATCAAATTTAGATTGCTGTACTTAAATGTACAGCAATTTTTTTTTGTACAATGCCTCAACACTTTTTTACCTTAATCGGACAAAGCAACTATTTATTGCCTACTTAATACCAGTTAAAGCTTCCATTTTTACCGTACTTTTGCGGCCTTTCAAGTAATAGACTTACTACCCAAATAACAAATGCTTATTTAGGTAGCAAGTCTAATCTATAGTTCGTCAAAATGGATACTCAACAAAAGTCGCTTTTCATAAAATTGGAATTGGTTTGGTGGTTATTAACTGCTATTGTAGCCATGGGGGGTTTATATCCTATTTATAGCAAAGTTGGGATGAATTACCCATTCTATCCTAGTAATCTCCTTTTTATTATTACTTTTATTACCTTTACCCGATTGATTTTTTTGTTAAAACATTCGTTTCTGGCAAATTGGGAAAAGATTAAAATAGGCGTCATCTTGGTCACACCTATTCTACTGTTTTACCTAGTCAATGAACTTAATTATTTTCAAACATTTTTGGATGAAAAAGGGGTTGAGAATTTTCTAGCTCAAATGTCTATTCCAGAAAGAGAATCTATGAGAAAGTACATTACTGCCGAAATGCTTTTGTTTGGAGTTGGTAGCCTGATAGCCGCAGTAATTTTACCCATCCGTCTATTGATTTCCATTTGGCGAGCTAGAAATAGAGGCACTATATAATTATAATTTAAAATCAATTTGGAGATAATACTATTATGAAAACACACAAACTTTCATAGATGAATCTGGAGAAAGCAAAAGTTGCACTAAAAAAATATTTCGGTTATGATAATTTTCGACCGATGCAAGCGGATATTGTTCAATCGGTTTACGATTTGAACGACACCTTAGTTTTGATGCCTACAGGAGGCGGAAAATCTATCTGCTATCAAATTCCAGCAGTAACGATGGATGGCATAGCCGTAGTCGTTTCGCCTTTGATTTCACTAATGAAAGACCAAGTAGAAGGACTTCGGGCAACAGGTATTAAAGCCTCCTTTTTAAATAGTTCTTTATCTAGTGTAGAACAAAGAGCGGTAGAAGATGATGTCTTCAATCAAAATATTGACCTCATTTATGTTTCTCCTGAAAAAATAGTCTCTCCTAACTTTCTATCCTTATTGCAGAGAGTACAGATTGCCTTATTTGCAATAGACGAAGCCCATTGTATTTCTTCTTGGGGGCATGATTTCAGACCAGAATATACCCAACTAAAATTTATAAAAAGACATTTTCCAACTACGCCCATTATTGCCTTAACCGCAACAGCAGATAAGGCAACCCGAAAAGATATTGCCGCCCAATTGGATATGCATCAGCCCAAGATATTCGTTGCTTCTTTCGACCGACCGAATCTAAGTTTAGAAGTAAAGCCTGGGCAAAAGAAGTTTGAACAAATCATGCAATTTGTCAAAAAAAGACCCAATCAGCCAGGGATTATTTATTGCTTAAGTCGAAAAAACACAGAGAACTTAGCAGATAAATTACAAATGTCAGGTTTGAAAGCCAAAGCCTACCATGCGGGATTACCTCCAACCCAACGGTCTAAAGTACAAGAAGATTTCATTAACGATGTCACCGAAATTGTCTGTGCAACGGTTGCTTTTGGTATGGGGATAGACAAATCCAATGTTCGATGGGTGATTCATTACAATCTACCAAAAAATATAGAAAGTTTTTACCAAGAAATAGGTCGTGCAGGAAGAGACGGAACGAAGGCTAGCACCCTACTCTTCTATTCTTTTGCAGATATTAGAACGTTAAGAGAAATTTTATCAAAAAATGAAAGTGCGCAAGTTGACTTAAAGTTAGCCAAGTTAGAGCGAATGCAGCAATACGCAGAATCTTTATCTTGTCGCCGAAAGATATTGCTCAATTATTTCAGTGAGCCCTTTGAAAAAGCTTGTGGCAACTGTGATATTTGTAAAAATCCACCCCAATATTTTGATGGAACAGTCATTGCCCAAAAAGCATTATCCGCAGCATATCGGTTAAAACAAAGCGTTGGGACATTGATGTTAATTGATGTTTTAAGGGGGTCTAATAGACGAGAAATTTTTGAACGAGGCTATAATAAAATCAAAACTTACGGTGCAGGCGGCGATTTTAGTACACGAGACTGGCAGTTCTTCCTCATGCAACTCATTAATTTAGGGTATTTGGAAGTAGCCTATGATGCGAATAATGTATTAAGATTAACGTCTTTAAGCCATGAAGTGCTTTTTAACAAAAAAAAGGTAGAATTAGTTAGAGCGCAAGTAGCAGAAAGTCGTGCGAAAAAAGCCAAGGAAAAGGCCAAATCTAAGCCAAAAAGAGAGCGCGTTAGAGATGAATTATTTGAAATTTTAAGAGTTCAAAGAAGGGAGTTAGCCCAACAAAGAGGCGTTCCTCCTTATGTTATTTTCTCTGATGCGACTTTAGAAGAAATGGCAGCGAAACGCCCGACTATTGACGCAGATTTGATGGAGATTTCGGGAGTTGGAGAGCGAAAATTACAATTATACGGTAATTTCTTCATGGACAAAATCATCGATTATATTAAGTCAAAAACAGCAGCAGGAGAAAAGCTACAGGGGTCGACCTACATTTTGACCTATGAATTATACAAACAAGGATTGTCCATTGAACAAATTGCTGAAAAACGTGCCTTAAATCCAGTGACCATTTATTCTCATATCGCCTATTTATATGAAAAAGGGGAACCGATAGACCTATTCAACTATTTCACAGAAGAAGAATATGAACGAATTGAGGTCGCCATTAAAGCGATGATACCACCTTTTCAAATGAAGGATATTTTTGAGTATTTACAGGAAAAGATTCCTTACTATAAAATACGATTGGGATTCTCTCACTACACTAAATTGACCGCAGAATAAAAGTACTTATCCTATGCAATTAACACCTTGGTTTAAAAGGCAATTTGAGTTGATATATGATAACGGTCGATTACCCTCCATCATCGAACGGTTAGCGGGTACACCAATTAGAATAGAACAAAAAGTACTACAATTTGCAGATGATTTTTTGATTAAACATGAAGGGGATGATTGGTCTATGCAAGAACAGGTTGGGCATTTATTAAATTTAGAATGGTTATGGTATGCAAGAATAACGGATATAATTAGCGGAGAAGCTTATTTGACGGAAGCAGATTTAACCAATACCGCAACTTACGAGGCTAAGTATAATGAACAAAATATTGAAGCTATTTTAGATGCTTTTATCGAAGTAAGAAATCAATTAGTTACTTTATTAAGAAATGTAAAAATCGAGGATTTAAATAAACAATCCCTACATCCTAGGCTTCAAACACCGATGAAAATTATTGATTTGGCTTATTTTATAGCCGAACATGATGACCATCATCTAGCAATTATTCAAAAAATAAGTCAGCAGTAAAAACCCCTGCATTAACTCGGACTGTCGCAGGGGTTGTAAGGATTTCATAGTAATTTATTTCTTGGATTGTCTGTATATTACTACAGTCGATTCCGAAGAAAGGGTATTTTGAGCACATTTATTTTCTATTAATACACAATTATATTCATTTATGGTTGATATTTTTTTTCTTTAGCATTATTTTACCCACTCTAGGTAGTTTTTTAATCCAGCCAATTTAGCAGTTATATCAATCAAAAACCGCAACCTATTATAAAAAAGGTTACGGTTCGAAACTCAAAAAACTATTTTCTTAACAAGTTGAGTAATACACTCCACAATATAAACTTACCTATCCTTTTAATAAGATTTCTTACCATATATGGGTAAGCTTTTTTTGCTTCTAACTCAAAATAGGGCAAATAAAAAGCCTGTGACTTTATTTGCTCCTTCTAAATAATTTTTACCTTTAGGCTTATTCTGTTACTCCTAACCTTTCAATAAAAGTAGAAAATGACTATTCCTTTAAAAAAGTGGCTATTTTTAGCAGTCCTTGTATTCCTTAGTTCAGCAATATTTGCTCAAGATGCAAAGCCTAAAGAATTGCGCAAAGCACCTGACCGATTCCGAGGAAATGGACCACATACACAACTAATCATTCGAGGCGTTACCCTCATTAATGGAAATTTAGCACCACCAAGAGGGCCAATTGATATTGTCGTAGAAAATAATAAAATTACAGGAATCCATGTAGTTGGTTATCCAGGCGTTGAAATTAATGAAGCCAAAAGACCTCAACTAAAGGAAGGAGGAGAAGAATTGGATTGTACGGGCATGTATTTATTACCCGGTTTTGTAGACATGCATGGGCACATTGGCGGTTTGTCTCAAGGCGCAGATGCAGAATACGTTTTTAAATTATGGATGGCACATGGCATCACAACCATTCGAGACCCTTCGGCTGGAAATGGCTTAGATTGGGTATTGGACCAAAAAGCTCGCAGTGAAAAAAATGAAATTACTGCACCGAGAATTAAAGCGTATACTGCTTTTGGAATGGGCAGCGAAACACCGATTGCCACAGCCGAACAAGCTCGTCAATGGGTGAGAGATAATAAACAAAAAGGCGCAGATGGTATTAAATTTTTTGGTGCACCACCAAAAATTATGCAAGCAGCCTTAGAAGAAAATAAAAAATTAGGTTTACGATCAGCTTGTCACCATGCACAAATGGATGTAGGTAGATGGAATGTCTTAAATTCTGCTAGAGCTGGACTGACTTCTATGGAACATTGGTATGGCTTGCCAGAAGCATTATTTTCTGATAGAACCGTACAAGATTATCCACTAGATTATAATTACCAAAATGAACAACATCGTTTTGGAGAGGCAGGTCGCTTATGGAAACAAGCAGCAGAGCCTTTTTCTGAGCATTGGAACAAAGTCATGCAAGAATTATTAGATTTAGATTTCACACTTGACCCTACTTTTAACATATACGAAGCAAGTAGAGATTTGCATAAAACCCGTCGATTAGAGTGGCATGAAACGTATACAATGCCTGCACTTTGGCGTTTTTATACGCCAAGTAAAGTATCTCATGGTTCGTACTGGCATTATTGGGGCACAGAAGAAGAAGTTGCTTGGAAAAGAAATTACCAATTATGGATGACTTTTATTAGAGAGTATAAAAATCGAGGTGGTCGAGTAACGGCAGGTTCTGATTCTGGGTTCATTTATCAATTATATGGTTTTGCTTATATCCGAGAATTAGAATTGCTACGAGAAGCAGGTTTTCATCCTTTAGAAGTGATTCGTTCCGCTACTTTGAATGGTGCAGAAGCACTAGGTATGGACGATGAAATTGGTACCGTAGAAGTAGGGAAACTAGCCGATTTTGTCGTTATTGAAGAAAATCCATTACGGAATCTAAAAGTTTTATATGGAACAGGCGCTATTAAATTAACGGAAGACAATGAAGTAGTTAGAGTTGGTGGTGTCAAATACACCATTAAAGATGGCGTTGTTTATGATGCCAAACAATTATTACAAGATGTGGAAGAAATGGTAGCTAAACAAAAAGAAAAAGAGAATTTTGAGATTGAGCAGCCTGGGAACGAAAAAAAGAGTTATTAAGTCTTATTGTAAGTTATTGGAGGTTATTTTCAATCCTATTAACAGACGTAATAACTTCCAATAGCTTCGATATGCTTGGTAACGGTAAAACAAGGGCACACAATATTCTTGACGTTTTTAAGGTGATTTTAAATAGAGTCAATTTTTATAAAAAAACATTTAAAGAATAACTATCACATATGTGCCTATCAAGTTTAAAGTGATAGTGTCTTAAAAAGGAAAAAGGGAGTAGGTGATATTCACCTACTCCCTTTTTTATGTACTCTCTTTTAATAAAATCCAAAAAGCAATTTGAATCGTATATTATCTATAAAGGTGATTATTTTTTCAAAATTCGATAAAAAGTGACATTGTTAAATATTTGACAATTTTCTAAATCAATAAAAGATTATATTGATTTTTTATTAAATTGTACATACATTTGCACCAGAATTGTAAGATTGTATATTTTGCTTTTCTTCCAAAAGACTTTCCTTGTTTAGCTATTTTTTAATATATAAGTAGCTGTCCATCACCAACTTTCCGAAACCGTTTAAGCATAAATCAATTGGTCTCCTAGAGGCCTTACTCCTATTATTTGTTTGATATTTCAAGTCAATAAAATAGGTCGTAAACCCGACCTAATAACTTGCAAATCAAACCACTAATGATTAAAATCAAAAAAATTACATTTTACTGATAAAGCATTAGCATTTTAGGTCTGAATTTTGCAATTAAAGCAAGTATAAACCAAAATACACCCTATCAATTCAGCAATGAATTGGTTTTACAATTATCATCCAGACGCTTACACTACTAATGTGGTCATGATCCTTTGAACTGACAATTATGAAATTACGATTACTTACAATAATCTTTACTTGCACCCTTATTGTAGCTTGTACAAAAGATAAAGTTTACCTTGATACTCCGCTAGACCAATTATTAAATTCTTCTATTGTTCGTGCTGCTAAGACGAATACGATAGATCACTTTATCTTACCCGATACAGATGACTTCGCGGCTATTCCACAAGACCCTAGAAATCCACTAAATCAGGCAAAAGTTGAATTGGGTAAAATGTTGTTTTTTGAAACAGGCATTGCGCTTTCACCAACCAAAGAGGCAGGAAAAAAAACCTATTCTTGTGCTTCTTGTCATGTACCTTCAGCGGGTTTTCGTCCGGGAGGTGTACAAGGAATTGCTGATGGCGGGATTGGTTTTGGTTATAATGGAGAGAATAGAACTAAGTTAGCTGCGTACAGAGATTTTGAAATGGATGTCCAAGGAGTTCGTCCTTTGAGTGTATTAAATGTAGCTTTCGTAGAGAATACTACTTGGAATGGTCGTTTTGGTAGTACAGGCGTCAATGTTGGCACAGAAGACCGTTGGGATTTAGACCCTGCCTTACATGTTAATGAAGAAGGTTTTGCCGCATTAGAGTCTCAAAATATCGAAGGTTTAGAAGTGCACAGAATGGAAATTACAGCAGAGGTTTTAGATGACTATGGCTATCGGACTCATTTCGATGCTGCTTTTGCGGAAGACACAGAAAGTGAAAGATACAGTAAGAAAAATGCTGCTTTTGCTATTTCCGCATACTTAAGAACTTTACTAAGTAATCAAGCTCCTTTCCAAGAATACTTAAAAGGAAATAAAGATGCCATGACGGAGCAAGAAAAAAGAGGTGCTTTAGTCTTCTTTTCTGATGCAAAATGCTATCACTGTCATAAGGAAAAAAATCTAGGTGCCAATGAATTTTATGCTTTAGGCGTAAATGATTTATACCAAACAGGCGTCGCTTTTAATACTTCCGCAGAAGATAAGAGAAATCTCGGTCGTGGAGAATACAGTGGCGATCCACTAGATAATCATAAATTTAAGATTCCCCAATTATATAATTTAGCAGATGCGCCCTTCTATTTTCATGGAAGTAGTAAATATACCTTAAAAGAGGTCGTCAATTATTTTAATGACGGAATTCCAGAAAATGAAAACGTACCTACCGAGCAAATAGCTCGGCAATTTAAACCATTAGATTTAAGCCCTCAACAAGTAGAAGATTTAACCGTCTTTTTAGAAACAGGTTTGCGGGATCCAAATTTGAATCGGTATGTGCCAGAAGCTATTTTATCTGGTAATTGTTTTCCTAATAATGACTTATTTTCTAAGATTGAGTTAGGTTGCGGAGAATAAATATAGTCAAACGATGAACGATAAATGATAAACGATGAATTCATAAAATAAGGTAAGGGAATAATTTATTTTCAATCTCTTCGATAATTCATCATTTATAGTTCATTATTCATCATTTAGTTAATATATTATTAACTATACCGCAATTATTTTTAATTTGTATTTCCCTTTTTAATAGAAAAGTTATACATTTGCACTCCAATTTGAAAAAATAGTAAAAAGCATAAAATTTATATAGATTATGGCACAACATAAATCTTCTAAGAAGCGAATCAGACAAGATGCAAAAAAGCGAGTAGCAAACCGTTTTTATAAAAAAACAACTAGATCTGCTATTGCTAAATTAAGAGAAATCGAAGACAAAGAAGATGCTAAAGGCTTCTTGCCTAAGGTTATTTCTATGATTGATAGATTAGCTAAGCGAAATACTTGGCATGCTAAAAAAGCTGCTAATTTAAAAGGACAATTGACTAAACACGTAAATGGTTTAGCTTAATCATCATTTTTTCCTTTTTACAAAAGGGCTACTTCATCAGAAGTAGCCCTTTTGTTGTTTGTTTTAATCGCCTTAATAAAGACATTTTTGTTCACTTTCTAATTTTTTTCAGCTTTATAATAGTATTTACTCAACTGAATTCCTTCCTATGTCGTTTTCCTTATAAAACGACCCTATATTCTATCATTCACTCATTTGCTCATTTAATGAGTTCAAAATAAAACTAACAACCTAACCTAACTTAAATAATAGCATTATGAAATTTAACAAATCATTGCTTATTTTAATTGCCGTTTTAGTAATCGCCTATATTGGTAAAATGGTCTATATGCAACCTAAAGTAGTCAATGGGGAAAATTCCCCTACTATTTCTGGGAAATTAATGAATGGAGAAGTGTTCGATTTAAAAGACCTGAAAGGTAAGTATGTTTTAGTCGATTTTTGGGGAAGTTGGTGTGGCCCTTGTATGGTTGAAATGCCAGGCATTAAGATGTTAAATGAAAAATATAAAGCTGCTCAATTTAAAAATGCAGATGGCTTAACCCTATTAAGCGTTGCCATTGAACGAGATGAAACTCGCTGGAAAAGAGCGGTAGACAGAATAGGCATGCCATGGAAGCATCATATTGCAGATTTAACGACTAGTTTTAAATTCATTAATTCTCCAATTGCTTCGGAGTTTGGGGTCAAACAAGTGCCTTCTAAATTTTTGTTAGATGAAAATGGGGTGATTATTGGGGTCAATCAATCTATTGAGGAATTAGATGTCTTTTTGACTAAACGGTTGAAGTAAAAAGATAAAGGAGGGCTTAAATAATCGACTAGACGATAACCTCTATGAGGCTGTTTAGTTAACTGTGTTTGTACAAAATTTCAGATTTGAAACCCAAAGGCTTTACTGCCTACTGTCATTCATCCCTTTTTAGAATGAAATATCTTTCCTCGTACATTATTATCCCTTCAGTTCTATTTTGTATAAATACATGCGTGTAATTTAATTAAGCTAGAATCCAAATTGATTATAGGGATGCATTGTATCGTAATAGATAGGTACTTCTCGCCACATTTGACCAGGATTAACACTTCCTTCAAAGGTATCGGAGTAAATCGTTGCTAATTCCTTTTGATAAGTCATCGGAGATTTTGTATTATAATCTAGTGCAACTCGTAATTGGGTAGAAAAAACACCTTGAAATAAGGGCATGGAAAACGCCCAATATTTATTCGCTGGAAGCACAACAGAGTGAGGGCTATTTAGGCACCAACTTGAAGGTAAATATTCAGTATCTCGCCATTGACCATTAATATCTTTGGCTTGCAATCGCATATATAAGCGACTATCTTTACTTGGGAAGGTGCTATTTATATCGCTATTATTAATCACTAAGATGCGTCTTAAATGATGCTTTTCCTCTTCTTTTATTATAATTTCTAGCCCTTTTTCCTTTAAATCAGATAACTCATTAATGGGTTTTGGCCTGTATTTGGACATAAATTCTTCTCTAATTCGTTCATTGACGGAACGTATTGATTTAGCGAAATAATCACTTTCTAATTTATAATCAATAGATGGAATTACAATAGCATCATTTTCTGTTAGGG
>CALFWI010000051.1 GCA_937928615.1 uncultured Saprospiraceae bacterium
ATAAATGTTGTGTGTTTTTTACAAGTAACTAATAATCAATACTTCGCAAGGAAGCTTGCAAGGAAATGTAATGTTCTCTTTAATAGATGGTAAGTAATTGTAGCTGTTGGTATTTTTTTATATTTCGAGGGGAGAAATAAGAACTCGAACCTAAAAGTTCGCTGGCAACTCTAACAAAAACAATCTTGTTTATTTGAAAATAATGGCCTTTGAATCTTCTTAATGGGGAATAGAAGTGTGGGGTAAAATTGTAGGGGAATTGTAATACTATAAATTAATATTCTTACAACATGATGCAATTACGGATTTATCAGATTGGCCTTCAACACAAATTAAGGCAATTTGTGACAGCCTTATTTCTAAACAATACTAATCTAAGACAGAAAAAATTATACATTACACTCAAAAAAATCAAAAAAAAGACATTTTAAATAACCTGTCTTTTTTCCACTGCCAATAATGTGACAAAAAATCCAGTAAGAATAAATTTCTTTATTAAGTGTTTTTATTAAAATTGTTACCTACAATTTTACTATTTTGGGGACTTGTTTCGAAACGAGACCTAAAATTATCATTTTCAAAAGGGGATATCATTTTATATTTTATATAAAAAATTCAAGTTTCGGACAATGGTTATATGGCTAAATTGTTATATTATTGAGGAGGTAATAGCATCAAAATCAGTTATTTCAAGCCCAAAAAACAATATAACCATCAAACAATAGAGCCATTTTTAATGCGCCACAACTTGGATTATAAAAACAAATAAATCCCTTTTAAGCCCTAATTTAATAATATGAAGAATCTACCATTACATTGGAAAATAATTATTGGCATGATACTCGGCATGATTGCGGGGTGGATAGCTATTCAATTTTCTGGTGGAAAAGAACTAATTGTCAATTGGGTAAAACCTTTTGGAACTATTTTTATCAAAGCTTTAAAGTTAATTGCAGTCCCTTTAATCTTAGCCTCTTTAATTAAAGGAATCACGGATTTAAAAGATATTTCTAAGCTTTCACAAATGGGTGGGCGTACTATCGGCACCTATATTATTACAACCGTTGTCGCAGTTGTTTTAGGCTTAGGCTTGGTGAATCTCATTCAGCCTGGGGCTGGTATTACAGAAGAAACAAGAGAACAATTAAAAGCAGATTATAAAGGAGCTGCTGCTAGTAAAATTGAACTGGCTACTGGTCAAAAAGAAGCAGGCCCTCTACAGGCTTTAATAGATTTAGTCCCCGACAATATCTTTGGCGCTGCTTCCGATAATGGCAATATGCTACAGGTCATTTTCTTTGCGATTTTTTTTGCCATTGGTCTTATATTAATTGATCCAGAAAAATCGAAACCTGTTAAAGAATTCTTTGATAGCTTGAATGAAGTCATCTTGAAAATGATAGACTTATTGATGCTTTATTCCCCCATTGGTGTATTTGGCTTACTGGCTGCCTTAGTAGCAGAAGCGCCTAATAGAGACCTTTTTATCGCCTTATTACAATATTCCTTTACGCTTTTATTAGGACTGGGTATTTTGATTTTGGTCTTCTACCCAATGCTAGTCAAATTCTATACAGGCAAATCTTATCGTTTCTTTTTTAATGGTATTGCTCCTGCCCAGTTATTGGCTTTTTCTACAAGTTCAAGTGCCGCAACCCTTCCCGTCACGATGGAAAGAGTGCAAGAACATTTGGGCGTTGATGAAGAAGTAGCAAGTTTTGTGTTACCTATTGGCGCCACTGTTAATATGGATGGCACTAGTTGCTATCAAGCGGTAGCCGCCGTTTTTATCGCTCAAGCTTATGGCTTAGATTTAGATTTATCGACACAATTAGGTATCGTCATGACCGCCTCTTTGGCTTCTATTGGTGCTGCGGCTGTTCCTAGTGCGGGTCTTGTAATGTTGGTTATTGTATTAGGACAAGCTGGCATTCCTGTAGAAGGATTAGCTTTAATTATTGCCGTTGATAGACCTCTTGATATGGTTAGAACAATTACCAATGTAACTGGAGATGCTGCTGTTTCGATGTTGGTTGCCCATAAACTTGGTAAATTGGGGGAACCTAAAGAGAAAAAATGGGACGACCATTATGAAGAAGTAGCATAGTTTAAAATTACAATAAAACGATTTTGGGTGCATCCCAAAGTTTAAGAAATACTGTTCATCCATTTAAAATACTGTCATCCTGTAATGAGTAAAAGAATTAAAATAGCTGCCAACGGACCAACCTTTTCTCGCGTTATTTTTGGTACGATGAAATGGGGCGTCTGGGGATGGAAATTAAGAACAAGAGCCATTACCCAATTAATTGAAGAATCCATTGAAGCTGGCATCACTACTTTTGACCATGCAGATATTTATGGTCATTATACCACAGAAAGTGATTTTGGTCGAGCGTTAAGTGTCAGACCTGATTTGAGGAAAAAAATGGAAATTATCACTAAATGTGGTATTAATTTAGTAACCCCTAATCGACCTCAACATAAAATAAAATCTTATAGTACTAGTAAGGAACATATTATTACTTCCACAGAAAACTCCTTAAAGGAACTGAATACGGACTATATAGATATGCTTTTGATTCATCGACCTAGTCCGTTGATGCATCCTGATGAAATAGCAGAAGCTTTTAATCAATTAAGAGCGCAAGGGAAAGTCAAATATTTTGGTGTCTCTAATTTTTCTGTTGCTCAGTTTGAGATGCTACAGTCTCGTATTACCTTAATGACCAATCAAGTAGAGGCTTCTATTCTACATTTGCCTCCTTTTCTAGATGGTACTTTTGACCAATGTATCAAAAAACGGATTTCTCCAATGGCTTGGTCTCCTCTCGGTGGGGGTAATTTATTTACGGAACAGGGAGAAATACGAACTCAACGTATTCAAAAGGTTGCTCAAAGTATTTGTGACCGCTGCGGGAATGTAGGATTGGATAGTATTTATTTAGCTTGGCTCTTAAAACATCCTGCTAAGATTTTACCCGTTTTAGGTACTGCTCGGATTGATAGAGCGAAAGCAGCACTGGCTGCTGTAGATATTGAAATGACAGACGAAGAATGGTTTGCCCTTTGGGAGGCTTCGACGGGGAAAGAGGTCGCTTAATTGGTCTAATGAAATGGTTATATTGTTGTATGCTTATATTGATAGTGGGGCTAAAAATCTTGCATTAAGCGATATACAGCACTGGTAACAATACTACAATTGATTGAATCTTGAGTTAATTAATTCTCAAAATAGGAAATAAAGAACAGCTCATCAGCAAGACTTAACTGATGAACTGTTCTTTTATCTAGAGCTTTTAATTAAAAAACTATCCATTTTTCAAAGGTGGTAGCAAAGTAAAACTATCGCTTGGGTAAAAAGTCAAATCTAATACTCTCAACCTTCGATTTTTCCCTTCTCCAAATTTGATTTTCTTAGGAGGGATTAAACGCATTAAAGACCCTATTAAAAAAGACCCCGCAGCAATATAGCCCGTAGCTATCCATGAACGCTTCCGTTCTTCAGGAGCTGGTGGATTGACTAAATCAAAAACGCCTTGATACCCAACAGGCACAACCCAAGACCATTGCATGGCCTTTCCTGCACCGTTCATTCCACTTTTTTTTCGAAATTTAATAGCCGTAATATCTTTGATTTGGATAATTCTGTCGTAAAAAACAAGGGCTTGTGCATCTGGTAATAAATCTTCAATAACCCCCTCAAACCAGTCTGGATTTAGTACTGTTTGAATAAAAACAGATTCGCCAACGTATATTTTTTGGGTCTTTGCTTTTCCTATTTTTTCAATCTGCAAAACTTTCTGTGCCGTCAAATTTCCAATAAAAAAGAATAGAAACAGGCTATAAAAAAGGCGTATCTTCATATTTTTTTATATTTTCAGGTAAATCAAACTCGCTGTAAGAAACGAATTAAACCTATTTCTACCACAGAATATTGGTTAATTAACATATTTTTATAGTATGACAGCGAGCAAAATATTTAAGATTTAGGGTAAAATACATTATTAATAGGCAGATTTAATTACCTAAAAACTTAGGTGAGGTGAAATTTAATTTTCAATTGCAACTTCCCAACTACCTTCGGCGGGAGTTTTGAATTTGAGTTTAAAGTGAAAGATTATCGATTCCGATTTGTATCGGAATTGGTTTTAAAGTTTACAGAAGCGCCTAACCATACAACCCTTCGCCTATTATAAGTACTCTTTGATTAAAACCCGATTCTATCACTGTAAAATCACTTCGTATGCGCCAGACTGTTACTTTCCTTCTTTGTTCTTTTTTCAGTACGATGCTTTTGGCAACTCATAATCGAGCTGGGGAAATTATCTACAAACAAACTGCTCCTTTAACCATTCAAGCAACTATTATTACTTATACCCAAACCAGTACGGTTCAAGCCGATCGAGATAGCTTAACTATTTGTTGGGGAGATGGAACTTGTGAAACCTTGCTGCGGAGTAATGGCAATGGAGCACCTATCGAAAATGATTATAAAATGAACGCTTATACGGGAGTTCATACTTATGGGGAATTGGGTAATTATGCCCTTTCCATGACCGACCCAAATAGAAATGGGAGCATCTTAAACGTCAATTCTCCTAATTCCGACCAAGTCCAATTTCATCTACAAACCACTTTTACCTTAAGAAACCTGTTACTAGAAGGAGGGAGCAGCCAATCCCCTACCCTTTTAATTGCTCCGATTGATGTGGGATTTGTTCGACAACCCTTTATGCACACCCCAAATGCCGTTGATTTAGATGGAGATAGTGTGGCTTATGAGTTGGTAACACCTTTAATGGGTAATGACCAAGTTGTGCCTAATTATATGCCGCTTGACCAAATTGGTGCAGGTGCAGCAAACAGCTATACCTTTAATGAACAAACAGGCTTATTGGTTTGGGATAGTCCTCAAATTGTTGGACAATACAATGTGGCCATTAAAGTAAAAGGTTATAGAGATGGGACATTAACGGAGGAAATCATTCGAGACATGCAAATCCTTATTAAACCCGAAGAAAATACCCCGCCAGAAATTGCTTTTCGGAATGATGAGTCGGAACAATTAACGCTTAAAGTAGGGAAAACCCTTGATTTAGAATTTTCTATTTATGATGCAGAAGATTATTTTGATTTTAATGGGGTCGCCTTGCTAACCCTTACGGGGGAATCTATCCAAAATAATAGCACCCTTGACCAAGAACAAAAGTTAGCTGTTTTAAATGGTCACTTTAAATGGACGCCAACCCTGACAGATATTCGCACCAGACCTTATCAAATTGTCTTCAAAGCTACCGATAGTCAAGGTTTTGCTACCTTTAAAGTTTTTCAAATTCAAGTAGTAGAGACCTCCACCAGTATTCCGCCTACTTTTCAGCAACTTGGTTTTAAATTATTTCCTAATCCTGCTACTGCCCAAGCCCAACTAATTCTACCCGCTAATGAGATAAATCAAGCGGCTACGATTCGTATTTTTGATAATTTAGGGCGTTTAGTACAACAAAAACAAATAGCACAAACCCTTGCTAAAGAATTATTGGAGGTTACAAATCTACCAAGTGGGCAATATAGTGTTCAATTTCGAACTGCGACTACTACAGCTAGTACTTTATTAATTATTCCATGATAACGACTCGTTAAATTTAAGCTTCGTGAAACTTTTACCTCTTTTGTCTCATTTAAAGGTATATTAGTTAGTATAGGTGAACTTCAGTTCACCGTATAAAACGCTGTGAACTGATGTTCACCTATACTAGGAAGCTTAAATTTAATGACAAAAAATGTCTCAAAAAGAATTTCTCTTTCAACTCTACGAAGCCCATCGAAAAAATAAAGCCATGCCCTCGCCAGAGGTCATTTGCAGCTTAATTACAGGCTTATTGCAAATTCTATTTCCACAATTATCAGACAAGCGATACGAAAGAATGTCTGAATTTGAGCGAGATTTTGCCAATATCAAAGCCGAACTAGTCCATATTCTAACTGACCTAAATGGTGCTTTAGATGAAGATGTACAACAAATTGCGGATACTTTTTTCACCGCATTACCAGACATTCGAGCAAAATTATTGATGGATGCAGCTGCGATGATGAGTGGAGATCCTGCGGCGATGAGTAACGCAGAAGTCATTCGAACCTACCCTGGTTTTTATGCTATAGCTGTTTATCGCTTAGCCCATGAACTTTGCCTCTTGAATGTCCCCTTAGTTCCCAGAATTTTAACGGAACATGCGCATAATAAAACAGGTATAGACATTCATCCTGGGGCAACGATAGGGGATAATTTCTGCATTGACCACGGGACTGGCGTAGTTATTGGAGGAACTGCCCATATTGGTAAGAATGTCAAAATTTATCAAGGGGTGACCTTGGGCGCTTTAAGTGTCAAAAAAGAAATGGCGGCGACTAAAAGACATCCAACCATCAAAGATAATGTCGTGATTTATGCAGGAGCAACTATTTTAGGTGGCAAAACCGTGATTGGCAAAGATAGTGTGATTGGTGGAAATGTTTGGATTACGAAAAGTGTTTTGCCCAATTCTAGAGTGTATTATAAAGGCTTGAATCAAGAAGCGAAGATGGCGAGGAGTATTTAATAAAAAGAGGTCAGAAGTCAGACCGTTTTACTTCCGATAGCTATCGGGAGCAGTCAGGCTTCCAAACCGTCAAAATCTTACCAACCAAAAATAAAACCAATTTTGTAATCTTTTCTCTTACAACTAGAAGTCTGACCTCTGACAGTCCAATATGGACGGTCTGACTTCTGACAACGAAGTGGTCTTCAATGAATTTAGTCGATTTAGTAGGCAATACGCCATTAGTAGAAATTAAAAAAATTATTAGTAAGCCAAAGGTTAAAGTCTATGGCAAATTAGAAGGACATAACCCTGGTGGCAGTGTCAAAGATAGAGCGGCTTATAACATGATAAGGTGTGCCTTGGATAGAGGGGATTTGAAAAAAGGTATGAAATTAGTGGAAGCAACGAGTGGCAACACGGGCATTGCTTTGGCGATGATTGCCGCACAGTTTGATATTGAAATCACCTTGATTATGCCCGAAAGTGCGACGGCAGAACGGGTGCAGACTATGAAAGCCTACGGCGCAGATGTGATTCTAACACCCGCAGAAAAGACGATTGAATATTCCAGAGAATATGCGCAGTATTTAGTAGATCAAGGCGGCTATTTAATGCTGAATCAATTTGCTAATCCAGATAATTGGGGCGCACATTATAAAACAACTGGGCCTGAAATTTGGCGAGATACCAACCAAAAAGTCACCCACTTTGTTTCTTCTATGGGGACTACGGGGACGATTATGGGGACTTCTCGGTATTTGAAAGAACAGAATGAAGCTATTCAAATTGTAGGGGTTCAACCAGTAGATGGGTCTAGAATTCCTGGCATTCGCCGTTGGTCTCCTGAATTTTTACCAAAAATTTATGACCCTGAGCGAGTCGATTGGATTTTAGATGTGTCTAGGGAAGATTCTAGAACGATGATGCGCCGATTGGCTAAAGAAGAAGGTATTTTTGCAGGGATGAGTTCTGGTGGGTCTGTTTTAGCGGCGAGTCGGCTGGCAGAAACAATTGATGAAGGGGTGATTGTTTGTATTATTTGTGACCGTGGCGATCGGTATTTGAGTACTGGGATTTTTGAGGGGTGATGTTTTTGGTTTTCTCATTTGGTGTTTTTTGACACGGGTGGACACGGTTTTAACCTTATGATTTTTTATGTTTTTACGAGCATTATTTATCAGATAAATAGCATCCGTTGTTTACTAAATCTGTTGTTTTTAAAATTAACAATGGATTTGGTAAACAACGGATTTTTAGTTTATAGCCATTCATTTTATTTTCGTTTCCTTCCTATTGATTTCCTTCATTGTGCGCCCTTGTGTTTGGCAAGATGCGCCTTTTGCCTGTCCACAGACTTTGCCGCATAAAGCCAAACCGATTACTATTTGGGAGAATGTAGATGTAGCTTGGCAGCAGGTGGCAATGAATTTTTTGGAAAAAATGAAAGGGCTGAATGGATAGTATAGGTGAACGTCCCTACACCGTAAAAGATTCGGTGAAGGGAAGTTCACCTATACTATGAGTCAAAACGATGCATCCAAAGCTACTCCCTCTTCCAATAGCTTCACTATCGCTTGCTCGTCTATCTCCTTCACCGATTGATAAATTTTATAAAATATTTTTTTGTTCGTCCCATGTTTGAGGTACTGGTCTTCATCGGCTAATAAAAAGCCTTGCCAAAAACCGAGTAATACGCCCGATTTAATGCCACCTCTAGGAACTGCTGCTGGCCAAATAATAACGATTCCTTTTTTACCATAAAAATACGGTACATTATAGGATATTTTTTCTTTGCAGTAGGTGGGTAAATTTTCGAGAATGATTTGTCGGAGAACATCGACTATCAGCCACTCTTCTTCGGGAAGATGGGCTTGTAATTGTAGGAGGTTTTGTATTTTGAATTTTGGTTTCAAACTATAAGAAAAGCATAATTAAGGTTAATAGAATGCCGCCAAACGTAAAATAAAGTCCTTTTTTAAAGACTTTGCTGCTCGGTAGAAACATCCAGAAAGCCGAAATTACAAAAAATAAAAGGGCTGTCCCAAAAAAAATATTTAGCCAATACAAAGGGTCATTGGTGGTGGCTTTATGTAAGTGAGTCATTTTGTCTAACACATAAGGCAGTTCTTTTTTGGTATATTTGGCGATGCCTGTCTGACTATCATAAGTCCCTTGCTTAAAATGATAAACGGTGCCTTCTTTTTTAGCGACTTTAAACCCTTTAATTCTTAGTTTTTTTCCAGCGGCTACTCCTGTTAGATTAGTCGCTATCGTTTTTTCAAATTGCACTTCTTTTTTTAGAAAATCCGTATTTCTAAAAACTAAGACGATGCCGCTAATTGCATAAACTGCCATGATTCCCGCCAAAAAGAAGCCTAAATAACGGTGAACGATTCTCATGTAATAGCCTGTGTTGGTTCGTTTTGCCATCTTGTCATTTATTTTTGTCCATCATTATTAGCCGCAGTTGACCTCGTTAATAATTCCTCCTTTTGAGCAATAATTAATTTAGTTATATACTCATGTACGTTTTGAATGTCTGAAGTAATAGAATTGGCGGAAATCGTCGCCCCCGAAATCCCGTCTATATCTGACTTATATCGTAGCGGTTTTCCCTGATACCCTATAAATTGCTTTAACCAATTTTTACCACAAATTTCATAACCATAATCTCCAGGATAATCGACTACATTCATTTTTAAAACGGATAAATCATTATCAAAAAACACTATATAATCAAAAACCTCGTACGTACCGCCATCAGCAGAACAAGTCGCACCGTCTGCATCACTATTGTTACAACCTCCAATTTTACAACCATATCCTCTTCGCAAAAGCAGATAGCCTACAGCTGTGCCATTTTCTATTAATTTATGGACTTGATTGTCTTCAAAAAATAATTCCAATTCATAAGTCAAATCCGTTGCGAGTTTTACTTCTACAATATTGCGCTCTGGCCATAATTTGGCAATCCCCTTATTGATTTTTTTGTTAATTTTATTGGTTCGTTCTTGGGCAATCCCATTCCCCAAAACAAATAATAAACAGCAAAAAGTAAACGTAATTTTGATTAGATTTTTCATTTTTACTAGCTTAAGGTTATAAATTTATAAGGTGAAAATCCGTCCACTATCCGTTAAATTCGTCCATATCCGTTTTCCCATCCTCCTAGTTCGTCTACTCC
>CALFWI010000052.1 GCA_937928615.1 uncultured Saprospiraceae bacterium
CATGTGCTAAATCTTCCTCGGTTTCTTTGGCTACTAGTGGGGTTAAAAAATCCAATAATTCGGCGAAGTGGGGCTTTGTATAAACCCACACATCTACCGTAAAATCAATAGCTGGAAAAAGAGAGCGGTCATACTCAAAAATAATGCGATTGTCGCCATGAAACAGGGATATTAATTCTACCATTTTGTAAGCGTGTCGAGTAACTGGAATTTCGAGTAATAAATGGTCCTCATCATCAGAAACAAGATATTCCACTTTGCTATAATGAATCGTATTACCATCCTCCGTTTCTACCACCTTATCGAAAGTAGCATTCCCATAATCATAAGCTTGCGTTTTAGGCAACCAATCAAATAGGTATTCGGTATTTATATTTTCTTTCTTCAGTCGATGTAAATCTAAATTGTACCCCATTTTCTTGTTTATATTTATTTCCCTTGCTTCTCTTGCCACACTTGTGCTAAAATACAAACCAGACTAATTACAAGTAGCCCTAAACTTAAAATAGTCGGTGGGTCGGAGAACTCAATTTTAAAAGAACCATCTGCCAATTGTTTTTCATAGGCTAGATGGAAGTTTAGGTAAAGTGTACCAACAAAGGCGGAGAAAGAAGCCCAAGCGAGCCGCTTCAACCAACGCTCTGGATTAATTAATAGCATTCCAATCAAAGCAACAACACCACCAATTAATCCTGTATTCAGAGAAGAAGATAACAACCAAGTTAATAGAAACGTCAATACACCGACGATGATAGAAATAGGGACCCACTTTTCATACCATTTTTTAGAGGGCTTAGCAGTAGGAGTATCAGCAACAGCAGAAGTAACTGGATTAGCTGAATTTTCTACTTGTTGTACATCTCCTTTTACGATGGTAACAGGGCCTTCATATATATGGGTATTTCTTTCTTGGTTTCTTTGTGCTATCTCTTCGTAAGAATGATTTTTACTAAATGTAGGATTTGGTGCATAATGTCCAAAATCACTACTATCAAAAACGCCTTCGAGTAAGCCTAAGACTGCAACTTCTTCAATAGAAAGACCGCAGCGGATAGTGTTGACTTTCTTTTGCTCATAACGAGCTAGTTCTGAATATTCAAAGAAGTGAGGAGATCAGCTCTTCTTAGGGTAAAATGTTTACATGAAGAAATGAATTAAAAAAGTAGTCATTTCTGAAAAAATTCTTTGAAAAATTGGAAATAAAAGCAATAGCAAAGGGAAGTACCAAAAAATATTAAGCTAAAACCAGAAGCAAGTAAAATTAATCAATGGATGAGTTATTTTAGCTAAATAGCTGCAATAAATTTCTATTTGATGCTAATGCATCAGTCCGTGAAGATGATTTTGACCAGTATATTACGTTAAAAATGTACTTTTAGGTGCTATTCTCGTTTCGTTTAACTTCAAATTCATTAGCTACAATAATGTACAAATCATAGAAAGAGGAAATAATGCGAGTCATAAAAACGGCTTTAACCGTTTCCCAAAGCTTAACTTTAGTTTTTGCTGCCACCCAGATTTTATTAAATAAGTCATTACACCTTTGGAATACTTGGTCGTTTTGAAAAGCCAGTAGCATTAAGTAAGCAAAAAAAGTGGTCAGATGCTTAAATCCGTGTCCAAAATTATGACTGAACTCATAGCCCTGATTCTTTAAAGTATTAAAAGTCTGGTTTTCTATTTTCCACCGAGAGCGACCGATACGCATAATTCGCTCTATATTACTTTTTGTTAGTTTAATAGAAGTTGCCCAAGAAAATTTTTGGATTTTACCATTTTTTAGCTCCTCTTCATAGAAAAGTACATTGACTCTGACATCAGAACTGGCCTCATTAAGCGCAAAATTATTAGCATACCAAAAGCGGTGGGTTGTACCTACTACATCCGTCCATTCGCAATAGTTGGTAGCCCCTCTTTTCTTGCGCATTTCAAAGGCTTTGAATAAAGTTTTCTGGCTTTTGGGTTTAATATTGACCACAAATTGCCACTTATTGTCTACAATTTGTCGTAAGTGAGGTCCATTTGCATAAAGTGCATCTTCTACAATTAGTAATTTATATTTTTTATATTGCTCTGATAACGATTTTAATAGCCTAGTTCCAGCGTTTAATTCACAATCATTTTTTGTTTGTCCATCTTGCCTCACAATAGGTTCTGCTCCCATTATGAAAACTTCTCGCTGCGTAGGATGGACTAAAGCGGCGCATAGCATATTATGGTGATAAGTAACCGTTCCATTTGAATGTTCTTTACTCAAACATTGTTCACAATGCACTTCTTTGGAACAGAAATGCTGAACCCCATCTATTGAGCAGATTAAATGATTCTTGATGGATTGATAACCCTTTAATATGCCTAGGTCTTGGAGCAATTTAAAATTTTCAGCATATAGTTCCCGCAAACATTCTGGGTCTATTTGGTCTAAGATGCTTCGCAATTGAGTATCTGAACAGAGTTTTTCTATCTTAAATAACTCTTTAAGGTTCGTTTTTTCAGAAGCTGTCTGTGTTTCAAACCGATTTACCGAAGGGTATTTTAAATGAAACATCGCATAACCACTCATTACTAAATCGTGAAAGGTATAACCTATCCAGCGATTACGTGGGTCAACTAAGGTCAGTAGCTTCTTACGAACACGGTCCACCAAGTAATCCTGGTCGATTTCCGAACGTAATTCTTTTTGACTTTTTCTCATGCTATAAAAATCAGCCTTTTTTCTTTTATTTCCGATTTTTCAATGAACTTTTTTACGTGTGATTTTTACCCTAAGAATAGCTGGATACCCAAGGTCGCTTTTGTCCTTGTTTCATAAAAAACACTATTAGCGGTCTACTGTAAGTTAATATGATAATTGGCACTATTTTAAGGTGATAATTGGCACTCCTTTTCTAGCAACTCAGGGCGAAAATATAAGGATTTAAAAATAATAATTAAGCCTATAACTTTCGTTATGTTAAATACATGTATGCGCATTTACTAAATTTGCCCATGTCTGCCAATTCTACCACCAGAAATACCCAGCCTGAGACCATCCAGATGATACCGAATGGTAAGATTTTAAAAAAAATCCATTTAGATTTTGGCGTTAACATCTTCTATTTTTTTGTTTTACTATTTATCTACTTTCTTGCGCTTTTAATTGCGTAAAGAAAGCACGAATCGTATGACTACCGAATTGATTCGTTGCCATATCCATTGCCATTACATTTAAGAAAAATTCTGTCGGACCATACTGCGTTTTACTCATAAATAATGCGGCTAGTCGTAGTAAGATTTTTCGTATCCAATCAGGGATATAAGTGATTTTGGGCTTTTTATTAGCTACTTCAAAGGCAATTTTAGCAATTGCTTTATGGGATAATATTTCTTTCCCACCTACTTCAATAACTTTTTCACTTTGAAAAATAGCCTCTACACAACGCCAAGCAAGGTCCGCTCCATGAATAGGATTGACTTTTATTTGACCATCTCCAAATAGATAGACTCGACCACTTTTAGCCATTTCATAGAATTCTCTAATGTCTGAAAAGAAACCACTTGGACGAATAATGCAGTAATCCAAACCTGATGTTTTTAAGTCTTGTACAAATCGCTCTTTAGCTTGACAGATTTGTAAATGCGTCAAGCTTTCACCATGTAAAACAGAGACGTAAATAAATTTCTGCACCCCACTTTTGATAGCCTCATCCAGTAGGTTTCTATTGGCTTGGTAATCCACATCCATATACGTCAAGCCATCTTTTTGGCGGGTAATGCCTATCGTAGAAATAACGACCTCTATTCCATCACAGCAACCAACTAAAGTAGTAGAATCCGTCACCTGCGCCTTAATAATTTGGTCGGGAACAAGTCCTAATTTTTCCAATTTTTCGGTATTACGAGCAATGGCTTTGAAGTCCATTTGTCGTCTTTTTAAATGGTCTACAACGTAACTACCTAGGTAGCCCGTTGAACCAGCAACTAATATTTTTTGCATGATTGATAATTTATTGGGCAATAGCTATCTGCAATAACAATAGCATGATTACCATCGTTAGTAAGCCAAAACCATATTTTTCAATAGGGTTTTTAGCTGTAAAATTTCCAATTGTATTTAAGGTAAAGAGAGCAAACAGCATCCATATTCCTATTTGAATAACCTTTGGATGAATAGCCAATTGTAAGTACCCCATTCTAAGGGCAACCACTATCGTAGCGATTGCCAATAGAAATAGGGAAATAGATTCCATTCGAATCATTGCTTTTCGGTTGCTAATTTTTCCAGCCCATACGATGTTATAAGGAATGAAACTTGATATCACTAAAAAATGAAAAATAAAGAGCAAACCGAAAAGCATTAATAGGATATTACCAGCAAATAACACACTAATCATATCGAGCTATTTAATACCAGTTAAAGCCTAAACCAATGGAGAAAATTACGCCATCTCTATGTCCGCCTCCATCTAAATTGGCCCGTCCCATTTGCAGTCCTGTTTGTAAGTCCATGGTATATCTTCCTTTTTGTACCAATTCATATCCTGTACTAATGGCTACGGTTGTGCCAAAATTCCAATCCTCGTTATCAAAATCATCAAAGTCAGCAGGAGAATCTACCGTCAAACCAATACCACCATTAACCCACCATCGGTTGTTCACCCAATATTGCAAAGCAGGAACAATGGCATCAAAACTTCGGTCTTTTCCTTTGTGTTCGTAAGTCATGCCAGGAAAAGTAGCCAGTAACGCCAATCGGTCATTTAACATCCAACCTAATTTAAGATTGGGTAAATACATACCACCTTGTGCATCATCGAAATCTGTTTCTAGTTCGCTATCGGCAAAGCTGATAACACCGCCACCAATGCCGATACCTATAACAAAACCTTTTCTTTCTACAGTAGGTCGTTCGGTGGTTAATTGCCCAAAGGCAGAAAAAGTGCAGAGGGTCAAAATAATTAATAATACATTTTTCATAATTAAACTTTTAGTTGAGTGATAAAATTATTAGTTGAATAATCGGCCATCTTTTTCGGGTGATTGACAAAACAAAGATGGATTCATTTGAAAGGGGAATCGCCCCAAAATGTAACCCCGTACTTTATAGGTAGATTCCGTACTTATTTATCGTAATTTGATTTTTTAATAAGCTCAATAATTTGTTCATTGTCCTTTTTACTAGGTACATGTTTGGAATTATGGAGTAATAAAGTATACTTTAAAGAAGGAAAAATTGTATTCGCTCTTTTTAGTAACTTTTCTCCAGGGAAAAGCAAATCATTATCTGCTGCGATGATAGATATAGAGGTTTTTATCCGTTGTGCAGTCTCTTCTTGTATCAATGGAATAGGCGAAAAATCCATATTAAAATGCAAGCATACTTTTGATAAAAAGGCAAAAGCAAATGTATCTGGCTCTGTAAATAAGGCTTTAAGCAATCGTTTTAAATATTTGGATTTTTTGTGCCATTTATATTGTTTCATTGGTAATAACATTTTCCAGAAGGTCTTTAATGGATTTCCATTCACAATGCCTGCGGGCACAATTAGAAATGCGTGAGCTATGCGTTTTTCATCAAAAGCCAACGTTTTCCAACTAATAAATCCTCCAAAGGAAATCCCTACCAAGGTTACTTCCCAAATATTTAATCTAGTCAATAATTCAAACATCCATTGCCCATACGCCTCATCTCTTAGGTTGGGGCGAACGGCTGCACTTAAATTGGGTTGTCCAATGACATCAATAGCGTAAATATTAAAGTCTTTTTCTAATCCACTTAATGCCTCCATCGCAACGGGCGCACAGCCATTCGCTCCATGTAACAAGACAAGCGGCGGTTTTCCAGTTGTCCCTGTATGGATGATGTTGGTATTACCAAAACTCGTTTCGATGTGAATGAATTCGTAAGGAATACCCAATTCATCCAATTTGTTGTGGTACAAATTTTCAACCTCCATTTTTACTTTTAAGCTATTGAAAAAGGTAGTCATTAAAATAAAATTTTATTGTTATTTATCTGTTTTAATCCTTCCAGAGATTGACTATTCATTTCCATATTTAATTAGCATTTATAAAAGCATTGATTGCCTCTGTGATTGACAAAAAAGCTACTTGAAATGCGGCCTCATTTTCATCTACGGATGCATCCATATTGGTCAGTAGTAAAAAACCCGTTTGACCATCCTCGAAAAATTGCATGACTGTACTAAGACCGGGGTCACTACCATCATGACTAATACTGGAATCATTTCGCACCCAAAAAACACCTTGGTTCTTGCCTAAAAAAGGAGGAGTAATGCCTTCGGGTAATAAAGGCGTAAACAACATTTCATACCCTGCCTTAGAGAAAAGAGTAGTAGCATTTCCTGTAGCTCCTTGCATCATATCTAACAAATATTTGCTTAAGTCTTCATTAGAAGTATTAATACTACCGTCAGGATAGGAATCATTGGCATATAATGGGAGTGGTGTGTTTTTATCAAAATATAAGGTAGCGCCGTTGGCATCCGTTTCATAACTGGTATGCGTCATTCCCAATGGCTGTAATATTTTTTCGGTAACATATTCATCAAAAGGTTTCCCCGTTGCATTTTCTACAATAAAAGCAGCTAAAGAAGACGCAAAATTAGAGTAATTCCAAACTTGCCCTGGGGCTGCTTGGGAAAAATTAGTAGCAGCGTATAAGTCGCCATCTTCCAAATAATAGGCACCCATTAATTCTTCTAAGGTCTCCCCTGTTCGTTGTTGAACGCCTATTAAGTTTTTTAATAATTGCGCTCCTTCCCCATTCATATCTTCACCAGGTAAAATATAATAGGATTGATTATAAGCAGCCCCATTGTCTAATAAACCAGAGGTATGCGTCACTAAGTGTTTTACGGTAATAGGTTCGTTCGGATTTTTTGGATTCACTAAGGCTACAGGTAATAAATCATTAATAGCTGTTTCCAAGGTGAAGTATCCTTCTTCGATGGCTTTGACGATAGCCGCACCAATGAAAGTTTTACTAATCGAGCCAATTGGTTGGGTCGTTTGATTTGTATAGGGTTTTTCTGTAGCGAGGTCTGCATAGCCGAAAGATTCTTGGAAGGCTAATGTGCCATTTTTTACAATGGCTATAGAAAAGCCAGGTATTTTACTCCCCTCCTCTTCAATGACTTCCTTCAAGGAATTCATCAAAGTGACTTTTGGAGACAGCGGCGCTGGATTAGGAGTCGGTACAATATTGTCCTCATCGTCACAAGCAATGAAAGCCAATGAGAAAAGGAATAGTACAATTGAAAACAAAATTGAGTTTTTTCCCGATGTTCGGGATTTAACAAAGTTGAACATAATTTTAAATTTTGATAATACGACTCCCTA
>CALFWI010000053.1 GCA_937928615.1 uncultured Saprospiraceae bacterium
TTTTTATGTATATTTGATAAATGAAAGTTTTACACAAAAAAACAAATGAATTTCATGAAGCAGTCATAGAATTAGTAAAAAATGAGGATTGGGAAATTATAGAAAAGTCGGGTGAATTTGTATTTAACTGGAGAAAGGAAAAAGATTATATCGTACATAAGATTAGGCTTCAAATAGAGGATAAAATACTAGAATTAATTTCTGTAGAAGCTATTCCTAAAGAATATAGATTACATATTCATCTAATTGAAAGTAGTAATTTAAATAAAGGTAGCGCAAAAGTTTATGATAATATAGCAGGATGCCTAATTGCACATACTTGTGAAATCGCTTTTGAAAAAAATTACGACGGATTCGTTTCTTTAAAACCTAAATCGGAGATTATAGACTTATATAAAAATAAGTATGGCTTTGCAGAAATGGGGCAATTCCTATTTACGGAATTGGAAAACTCTGAACGATTAATCGAAAAATATTTAAGAGATGAATGAAAAAGAACAAATTTATAAATCGTTACAAGAGAAATACAGCCAAACAGAACTTGCTGATGCTATTTTATTGTCTGATTCATCAGTAAGTGAAGATGCGATAAAAGCAAAAGAGGAATTTGTAAAGCTACGGATGGCTCGAAAAAACAATTTAACGGAAAAAGAACAGTTATATTCAAATATTTTGACACTCAAATACAACATGAAATCTTATTTGAGCAAACATCAATTTAATTCAAAAAATACTTTTGGTGATTACTTAAGAACTTATCTTAAAGTAGTAGGACGAACTCAAAAAAGATTAGCGGAAGAAATTAATATTCATCCATCTCGTTTGAGCAGAATTATCAAAGGAAAAGAGCCAGTAGGAAAATCTTTAGCTTATAGATTAGAAGAACATTCTGGAACGCTTATTCCTGCTATATTTTGGTGGAAAATTTTTCAATTGGAGGTAGAACAAGAAATTATGACTGCAAAAGAAGAGCGAATTATCGAAAAAAAACACGTGACCAAGATAGCTTATCGAGCCTAACTTAAAAGAGTATAAAAAATTACCCTATTAAACGGTATTTTTTATACTCTTGGAAATTATTTTAAAAAACTGTTCAGTTAACGGTATTTGCATAAAATTAAAGCGTTGATTACGGATATTTTACCGTCAGCCGCGTACCGTTGACCGTACACTGTCTATTTAAAACAAGTCCTCCATTCGATTTTTCTGAATCGCCTGCCAAGCCATCACACTTAATCCCTTCACTGCATGATTCATATGCGCAAATTTAGGATTGGTAGAGTGCCCTGTTTTATATCGCTTGTAAATTTGCTGGACAACTACTGCAATTTTAAATAAGCCAAAAACATAATAAAAGACAATATTACTTAAATCTCGCCCACTTGCTTTGGCATAAATTTCCGCAATTTCGCTTCTAGTTGGATTACCCGGTAGAGTAGTAGGACTTAAAGCTATTTGTTTAATCCAATCTGGGTCATTTGGATTGGTCCAATAACAAAGCGAAGTCCCTAAATCCATTAATGGGTCTCCTAATGTACACATTTCCCAATCTAAAATAGCGATGATTTTTGTCCAATCGGTACTATCTAAAACGACATTATCATACTTATAATCATTGTGAATTAAACGACTATCAGACTCAGGTAATAGATTATCTGTTAACCATTGGCTAACTTTTTCGATTTCTGGTACTTCATCTGTTTTAGCATTAAAATATCGCTTGGTCCACCCTCTTACTTGTCGTTCATTATAACCTGCTGGCTTGCCTAAATCCCCTAATCCTGCTGCTTCATAATCTACCTTATGCAAATCAACCATGGTTTCTACTAAGGAATTGGCGATGCCTCGCATAACGGTTGGTTCTGGATGCATTTCCTTTGGCATTTTAGACCGCAAAATGACCCCTTCTACGCGTTCCATAATGTAGAACTCTCGACCAATAATGGATTCATCTTCACAGAATAATAGCGCCCTTGGTACTTTGTCATAAGAACTAATTAGCTTAGAAAAAAGCTTGTACTCTCTGGACATATCATGGGCGGACTTAATTTTAGGACCGAAAGGTGGTCGACGTAGAACTAATCTCGTCTCTCCAATGTTTACGGCATAAGTCAGATTAGACGCGCCTCCTGGAAATTGATTGATAGCTAAGTCTCCAGTATATTGAGGTAAATGTTTGCTTAAATAAGCCTTTAAATCTGCTTGATTTAACTCTTCTCCTTTTCGGACAGCTACTGCTTTATCTTTCCAATTTTTGGACATGTCTTTTGTTTATTTGCTTTTAATAGATTTATTTCGATAAGGCAACCATGCCTTTAGTTATTGCTCGTTCTAACTTTATTTCTTCAAGAGATTTTGAAAAAAGAGCAATTAATCTATCCTTATCTATTTGGTAAATTTCAGAAATCCCTTCTGTTACAATTATCATATATCTTAAAAAAGTCAATGTTTTTTCATTTTTAGGAATCTCCAACATAAATTCAGATTCGAATTTTAATTTTTTAGGAGGAATAAAATGAAAAAATTTATCATTTGCTTTAGATAATTTCCAATTCTTTGATTTTAAAAATGCTATGATTGTTTCTAATTTCATTGCTACTTAAATTGTATTAGGATGAAAACGATTGAACATAGTATTGAAAAAAGTCTTATTAACTTTATTCTTAGTTGGAATTAATATTCTCGTCTTTCCTATATTTTTAGATATACTAGAAGTGCTGTTAGGATAAAACCAATACTTTTCTGCATTGATAATAATCTTTTTTGCTGTTATTTCTATCCATGATACTTCAATACTAGGCAAAATTACGAGAATTAAAATTAGAGGAATTACCTCCGATTCATTTTGTCTTATGAATAAATCATTATAATTTTTGACTGGCAAATCAAACACAACACTACTTCCTCGCCTTTTTAATGATTTTTCCGTAGTACATTTTAGCTGAATATCAAGTGCCTTCCCGGTATTCATAAAACGTACTTTTCCCATTAATTCATACCTTCTAACACTTTTAATTGTCAAATCTACCCCATTATCTAAGTTATCCTCAGCTACTTTGTATCCCTCATTACTAGCTAATAACATAATGAGATATTTTGAAATCAATTCTTTGATTTGTTCTTCTTTTAACATGTCTTCTCAAATTTAACTAAAATTTGGTAGCAATGAAAGTCATTTGCTTTTTTGAGTATTTATAAAAGAATAATACCCTCGCCAAACCTCCGCACTTTCCACATTAGGCGTCTTAATTTCTAAAATAGCAGGGCGATTATTTTTTAATTTTTTGTAAAATGGAATCAGTACTTTTTTTAAAGTAGCCTCATTTTCTGCCACAAAATAGTTTAAATTATATGTTTTGGCAAGATACTTTGCACTTCGTTCCTGCTGAGCTTCAAAATAATCGGCTAATTGAGCGGTAGTGTCTGGTCCTTTGATGACTCTAAAAATATTACCGCCACTATTATTAATTAAAATAATGCGTAAATTAGGAGCTAAATGATGTTGCCAAAAAGCATTGGAATCGTAGAAAAAGGAGATATCTCCTGTAATAATCGTTGTTGGCTTTTTGGTAATATATGCTGCGCCTGTCGCTGTAGAAGTAGAACCATCTATGCCTGCCACTCCTCGATTGGCATTGTAAATAAGGTCTTTCCTGATTTTAAATAATTGGGCGTATCGAACAGGCGTACTATTCGCTAAATGTAAATTGGTGTTTTTAGGAAGTTTTGGCAAAATAGTTTTGAAAGCTTGTAAATCTGACCATCCTGCTTTTTTTAGATACTCTTTTTTCGTTTTTTGGACTTTTTTTGCTCGGTTTTTCCAAGTTTTTTGGTAAGTATCAAAGGTGTCGGACACTTTAAAAGTGTCCGATACCTTTGATACTAACTGCTCAAAAAAAGTAGTAGGTTTCATATTAATAGTCGTCGTCAAACCTTGAAAAGTATCCAAATGATAGTCGATTTCAGCAATATGCCAATGTACTTTTGGCGGATGCTTGCGCAACCATAATTTAATCCGTTTAGAAATAAAAGAACCGCCAATGGTAATTAATAAATCAGGTTGAAATCGAATAACTTCTGCCTCCGAGACGGTACTTAATACACTATCAAAATCAGCTACAAAATTTTTATGATAGAGGTTGGAAGTAATTTCTGGTAAAACGGCTACAGTAGGGGCCTGGCTAATTTTTTGTAATTGTTTATTTAAAGAACTATCCCCCGCTTTATGGAGTGGCAATAGCCCACCTAGAATCATTTTTTTATTGGAGGATTGCCAGACATTAACAAATGTTGATAATTGTGTTGGTAATAGCCTTTTTTCGAAAGCTGCCGTCGCTATGATTTTTGGTAATGGTAAACCCGTATAATCCTTAGTATCATATAAAGGTTCTTGAAAAGGAATATTGATATGCACAGGACCGCCACTTCCTTCGGTCGTTTGGTCAATTGCTTCGCAAATAATTCGATTGGCACTCCATAACCCATCTGTATCTTTTACTTCTTGCGGTAATTCATAACTGCGTTTGACATAATTGGCAAAAACATTTCGCTGGGCAATAGATTGTCCTTCTCCTTGATGAATCCATTCTACAGGGCGGTCAGCGGTTAATATTAATAAAGGTATTTTTTGATAAAAAGCCTCGGCAATAGCAGGTGCAAAATTTAAAGAAGCGGTGCCTGAAGTGCAGGTAATGATAACTGGTTTTCGCGTTTGTTGGGCAATTCCTAAAGCAAAAAATCCAGCGACTCGTTCATCGGGAATACTCAAACAATTAAATTGACCATGTTCGGAGAAGGAAATAACTAAAGGTGCGTTTCTTGAACCGGGAGAAATGATGACTTGCTCAATGCCTTTTAAAGCACAAATTTCTACTAGGTTACGAATATGTGGCTTGTTTGAAAGCATATTGCGGTTGTCAGTTTCCAGTTTCGAGTTGCCAGTTGCCGGTTTGTCCATGCTTAGTACGTTAAACTGGCAACAGATAACAGGCAACTGGAAACTGTTCACACAAATTCTTTAAAATATACTTTTTCGATAACGCTTGATAAGGTCTTTGCTTTCATTTCTGTTTCTTCCCATTCTTTTTCTGGGTCAGAATCGGGTAAGATACCACCACCGACATACAAAGCAAAATAATCTTTCATCACCTGCATACAACGTAAATTGACATACAGGTTGGTTTCTTTATGTAAATTAACGGGCCCTAAAAAGCCACAGTAATAATCTCTGGTATGAGGTTCTTGGTTAATGATAAATTCTTTGGCAGATTGTTTAGGCATGCCACAAACAGCTGGACTTGGGTGCAAATCAGATACTAATTCATAAACTTGTCCCCTTGGATTAAAAGTAAAATTTGTTCGTAAATGCAAAATATTACCAGCTTTAACCGTTTGTCTAGTTGATTTTTTAAAATCTATTTGTTGATTTTGTAAGATTCTCTGGAAATAACGCTCGACAATAGACTGTTCCTCTATTTCTTTCTTTCCCCAATACACTTTTTCTAAAGGCAACCCTAAATCCTGCTGTGTGCCCGCTAATGCCATGGTATGCGCTAGCCCATTTTGGGTATACAAAATTTCAGGAGATGCACCAATCCAACAACCTTCATTCGCAATATTGACCAAATAAATAAAAGCAGTAGGATAACTTGCTTTTAGCGCTTCGAATAATTTAAATAGATTACCAGGCTTCGTATTTATTTTTTTGATTCTCGAAAAGATTAGTTTTTTAAAACGAGCTTTGGTTGCCCCAATGAATTGATTCACCTTATCAATATAGGTTGACTTGGAAATAGAGACAACTGGATTATGATGCGTAGATTGAAAATTAATGATTGCGTTCTGAATCACTTCTTCACTCTTGATGAACACACTAGGCTTACCACTTGAGCGAGTAAATGGATAAAAGACAAATCCTTTTTTATTAAAGGTATTGGTATCCAAAAGACTATAGCCATTATTTTTTTGCTTGACAAAAAAATGGTTCAACTGATTGGGTAATCGGTATAAGGCGAATGTGTCTTTTTGTGTTAATTGAATCAATGTATTCACAGTATTTTTTTTCAGCATTGGGTTTAATTTGCTAAATCTCTAAGATTTAGTAAATTTCAAATCAGCAAGTTTTAGATTTGCTAAAATTCTATAAATTTAGCGAATCATATCCTGAAGAATATAACAAATATACAAACTTTCAGAATTTTCTGAAAGTTTTATAAGTTAAACCTTTCGACTTTTTCTTTTGTTCGCTGTCGCTGAATTTTTTTTGTTGGTGTTTCTTCAAATTGTGCCACAAAATAAATGGCTTTTGGTTGCTCAAATTTAGATAAAACTTGCTTTAAATCAAGTTTTAACGCATTAATTTTTTCTTCTATCCAATTACCTGATTCGATGATTAAGGCAACTTTATTTTCTAATTTTTTATCCTCAAAGGAAGTGATAAAAAAACGAGAATCAATTATTTTTTCGAGTTTTGCCTCTATTTTCTCTGGAAAAACTTTTACGCCGCCCGTATTAATGACATTATCAATCCGTCCCAGCCATTCAAATTGTTGACTATTTTTTAGGTCGATTATATCATTGGTAACCACTAATTCTTGGGATAATTGAGGCGCATGAATGGTTAAACAACCTCTGTTGTCTACCGCAAATTGAATGCTGGATAGGCCTTGAAAATAATTCGTTTGATGCTTTCCATTTAAGCCTTTGATGGCCACATGGGTAATTGTTTCTGTCATGCCATAGGTCGCATAGCATTCGGTAGGAATTGTTTGTAGTTTAGCTTGTAGTTGTGCATCTACTTTACCACCGCCAATGATTAATTTTTTAATTAATTTAAATTTTTCGGGACTTTGTTCAAAAATAGTCAGGACTTGTAAGGGGACCATCGCTGCAAAATCAATTGGTTGGTTAATCGTCGCCATCGGATTGCCTGTAGGCGGCACTAGTTGTAAATCTAAGCCCCACATGATTGAGCGCACCACCATCATTTTTCCAGCGATATAATCACAAGGCAAACATAATAAAGCGGTTTGTCCACTTTTAAAACCAAAATACTTACCTGTCATAAACGCACTCTTCATCATACGTTCTTTGGCCAATTCTATTTGTTTAGGTTTTCCTGTAGAACCAGAAGTTTGAACCGTTACAACCTCTTTTTTATCCATCCAATCCATGATAAACTGATGCAACCTTTGTTGCCAATCAGCCCCTGACTCATTCGGTAAAATGCCTACGCTACTTGGTGCAACTAACTTTTCATCGGTATAATTGATACCATTCATTAATAAGGAAACGTATCGTCTATCGAAAGGCATAAAATAAGGATGAAGGTAACACAACTCTCTGAGTTGTGAAAATGTAATACAACTCTTTAAGCTGTGAAAATGTAACATAGCTCTTTGAGCTGTGAAAAAATAAATATTATTGCTTTTGAACAGCAAATTTAGCATCATAATGGACCACTGCATTAAACCATGCCGCTCTTGATGTTCGGAATAACCAAATAAAAAATATGGCAGAAATGCCAATCAATATTAAAGTCGTTTTATTAACACTCCAGCCTAGACCCATAATGCAAGCACCTCCAAAAATGACAGAAAAGAATCCCCAGAAAATATAGGAAATGAACATAGCACCATAATAAAAACCTGGCTCAGGCATATAATTTTGCTGACAATTGGGACAATTATTAGGCATGCCTGTAATATCTTGAAAAGACCAGGTACTAGTATGGAATAAATTGCCTTCGTGACATCGAGGGCATTTTAGATTAAGAATGCTGTATAATTTATTTCCTTTTTTGAATAATCCCATGATTTGAGGTTTTATGGTTTAGAGGGGCAAAGGTATAAAGGTTTGTTGGAATGAGAATAAATTATATTGTAGATTCGTAAGGAAGCACTATTTGGTCTATTTTAAGTATTCATCAAATTACTCAAATCCCATTGACTATCTTGTTGATAATAAATACTTCCATTTTTCACAGTCAAAGGGGACTCAATATTATTGGTATATAACTGCCCTGTTCCTAAACCTTGCGGCATCGGATTATCCAAAATAGCCGTCCATTGAGCAATGGCATTTAAGCCAATATTAGACTCCAAAGCAGAGGTCATCCACCAAGGCGTATCGAATTCTTTGCAAAGGTCAATCCATTCTTGGGTGCCACTGTAACCACCAATAAAACTAGGTTTAAAAATAAGATATTGTGGCCGAATCGTTTCAATGACTGCTCGTTTTTTATCGGCTGTAAAAACACCAATTAATTCTTCATCTAAAGCAATAGGCAGGGGTGTTTTTTCGCAAAGTAACGCCATTTCCTGTAGTTGCCCTTGCTTGATAGGTTGTTCGATAGAATGGAGGTCAAATTCGGCAAGTCGCCTTAATTTTTCTAAAGCATTGATTGGTTTAAATGCACCGTTGGCGTCTACTCGTATTTCTATTTCTTTGGCAGAAAATTGTTGTCGAATGTATTTTAGTAAATCCAATTCTGCGGCAAAATCAATGGCGCCAATTTTTAACTTAATACAGTCAAAACCAGCAGCTAATTTAGTTTTGATTTGGTCAAACATGAATTGCTTTGCGCCCATCCAAATTAAGCCATTGATAGGAACGGGCATTTCTTTTGCTGTAAAGTCAGACGGAAATAAAATTTTTGACCCTTGATTGGCTAAATCTTTTAGCGCTATTTCTAACCCAAAATGAATAGATGGAAAGGTGCTTAATCCTTCATTTAGCCAATAGGCATAATTATTAATGGTCTGACAAACTTCTGCTATTTTCGCCTCATACCCTGGCACATCATCAGCACTTAGCCCTTTTAATAAACCACATTCTCCAATACCTGTAATGGTTGGATTATTGGTGTTTTGCAAAAAAATAAACCAAGAATCTTTAGTGCGAAGTACGCCTCTAGAAGTCCCGCTGGGTTGCTTGAATTGTAGCGTATATTTTTGGAAAGTTGCTTGTAGCATGAATGGATATAATTTTGTCTACCAACATTAGGAAGGACAAAAATGTTTTAAGAAAAGGAATAGTCTACCTTTTTAATGGCTTCATTCCCAAAACCGTTTCCGCATAGTTATAAGTCGCCTTCCTCACCGCTTCAATATCCTCCGACTGCCGCAAAGAACAAACTACATGATTATTTACATTCGCAAAAGGAACTAGTTGTTTTTGATTGCTAGGAGTCGCTGTTTGTCCATCCATTTCCAACATAGCTGCTACTGAAACAACAGGGTCTTGCACTTCTTCGTTTTTATAAAAATAACCTACAAAATAAGGGGATTTAATCTTGTTAAAAGTTTCGGGAATCATCGTTTGTTCCAATAGTGCTTCTAATGCAATAATCCCTTTAGAATGATATTCTGTGGTCGCCATATTTTGCATTTCTGGCTTACTGTAAGCCCCTGATTTCACATAATCTCCAACCATAGCCCCTGTCAAATATTCGCCCCAAGGCATAGTTGTTAATTGAGCGGCGGCACTAGCAATCGCAATATTTGGAGAGTATAAAATCTGTGCATGTACCATTTCTGGATTATGAGCCGTCAAATATAAAGAATGTGTACCGCCAGTGGAACAAGACATTAAAATGACTTTTTCCCCTAATTTTTGCCCAATTGCTATGGCTTCCTTAGCAGATGCTACATAATTTTTAGGGGTTAAATTTTTAAAAGTATTCTTATCATCAATGCCATGGTCTTGCTGCCGAGCAAGGTATAAATTGGCGCCATACCGTTCTGCAAATTGCGTATGAATGGCATCCCCTTCCCAAATACTCGCAGAGAACCCATGTAAGTAAACGACGGCATATTCCGTTTTTCGCACCGAATCAGCCCAAATAATTCTTGCCTCATTATTGGGCTTTAGATTAACTACTTTGGCCTCTTTTGCTTGAATGTATTCGTCTAATTGTTCAATTGAAAGATTAATCGGGGCAATTTTCCCATCAACAGTTTCAAACTCCGCTTTTGGACCAAAAAAAAGCGTGCCTGCAAGCAGGGCGGATAGAATATATCTTTTTTTCATGATTTACTGGTTGCTAGTTGCTGATTGCTGGTTGCTCGATTCAACTAGCAACTAGCAATTAACCCTCTATTATTTTGCCAAAAAAGCGGCTGCTCGTTCTTGTGCATTTTCTCGCACATTCATGTAATAAAAATTAAAATCTGCGATGTGGTAATTTGGGTCTTTCAATAAGAAACTACCAAAAAACTTAGGTTTATCTGCCCAAAGAATGCCGTCTTCAGGAACTACTTGGGCGCTGGCTAATTCAGGATATATTTTCTTTAACTTTCTTAAAACAGCGCCTTTATTTTGTGTTTTAGCAACAGGTGTATCATCTGTTGTCCACGTTAAAGGATTCGTTACAGCTACTTTATCGGAAGTATAACTTTTAGGCGTAAAACCATTTTCAAAAGTTCGCCAAGCAGTAAAGCAACCTGTTTCGGATGGTGTCTGGCAAACAGGAATATTATCAAATTCATTCTTTAACACTGGAATCCCGACTAAATAACCCGCCACAAATTGCTTTTGTAAAGCTGTACCATCAAAAAATTCTTTGACTAGTCTTCGACTATGCGTGGTCCCTTGACTATGAGAAGCGATGATGATTGGCCTGCCATTATTATAATTATCTAGATAATATTGAAAAGCATTTTTTAAATCTTCATAAGCTAAATCAAATACTTGTTTAGCCTTGGCTTGGTCTTTAATATAATAAGCATTGATATGAGCTTGTCTATATCTCGGTGCATAGACTTTTCCTACCCCATTAAAAATACTCGCTTGGAATCGAATCGTACTTTCATCCACTCTTTTATTCAATGCAGGGTCATTCACAGGACCATTCCATTGGTCATCTCCTTTTTGTCCTGTATAAATCGTTGGATGCATAAAAAAGACATCTACTTTGGCATTTGCTTGTTCGTCTTTTACGCCTTTAGGCGTACCATCTGCTTCATCTTTTTTAGTAGGCAAAGCTGCCCAATAAGCAGACTTGGCATAGTCTGGTGCTTTAGTTACTTTAGCTTCGCTGAAATCTCCTTTTGGCGTAATGTAGACGGATTTGCAATTGGTGAAAGCTAATACTAGTAGACCGAAAAATAAATATTTCATTGTTAGGTTAAATTATACTATTGGTTGGTATTTGTGTTATTAGAGTAATTGTTTAACGAGTAGAATTGTTCTATAGATGCCTCGGTAAAGTGCAATAATAGAGAATAACAGAATATATACTTATTTAATGGTGCCTATTATGTAATGAATACAAAAAGTTAATAAAATAAACCAAACCAAGATAGTTTCCTTACATTTGTATCTTGTTGATAACGAATACGAAAAAATGAATATTTCAGCTAAAGAATTATATACTAAACTAGTAGAAGATTACAAAATTATTGGTCAAAAAGGAGTCATTCATTTTACCTTAAAGGACTTAACAATTGCAGTAGAAACTAAAGATTCAGTAGGTAATTTATTGCAAGAATGGTTAAAGGCATGGTTTAAAGCAAGTAAAATTGATTTTTTAGAAAACGAAAATACGCAGAGGTTTCCAGATTTTTATTTAAATACCCAAAACCAAAAACAAGGTCTATTAGAAGTCAAAACATTTGATTGGAAAAGAGGACCAGGGTTTGATTTAGCTAATTTTGATTCCTATTGCAATTCTTTGTTAACAGATGCTTACAGAATAGATTCTGACTATTTAATCTTTGCTTATGAATTAAATGGAAGTGAATTAAGTATTAAAAATGTGTGGTTAAAAAAGATATGGGAATTGGCTTGCCCAAGCAGTACCTACCCAATTAAAGTACAAGAGAAAAAGAAAATAATTTATAATTTACGGCCATCAACTTGGTATTCCACCAGAAGTAAATTCAAACCTTTCAATGATAAAGAAATTTTTTTAACAGCCTTGAACAATACCCGTTATCAATATGCTCAAACTCGTTTAGATAATTCTCATTGGTTAAGAAAGGTCTTACAGAATTATAAAAGTCATACAGGCATTGCACTTAATGTTAAGTGAGTTTGGTTAGTATAAATTTTAGCAATTCTATTAGCAACTGCCTCCATTACAGGAACTGCAACAGTATTTCCTAAAAGGTCAAAAGCTTCTTTTTCTTTTACGGGCATTTCATACCATTCAGGATAACCAAAAAATCGCAACCCTTCCCTGATAGATAAACCTCTTAACCCATTACCATCAACTACCGCAATTCTAGATACATCGGTAGCTACCAAGGTTGGTGCTATGTTGTTGGGGTCTAAAATTTTATTAATTTCAAAACTCAATTTTCCAGTAACGATATTATAGCCTTTAGGTAGTTGTTCATCAAATACTCGATATTTTTTGACTCCCCCGTTCGCTGTTACTTCTTTAACCAATTTTTTAGGGTGTTCTAATTTTAAGTATCCTTTTGTTACCAAATCATCTAATAAATTTTTTAAGTTTTTCTTTTGGAAAAAGGTACTAATTTGCGCTAAAGTTAAGGACATACCATCCATCCAATCTATCCCATTTTCAATGGCCCATTTTTTCTTCCTGCGTTCTTTAAAAAGTTGATTCAATAACTCTTTTTGTTTCAAGCTAACGGCCCCTTTTATGCCAATATCCCAACTATGGATATTATTTTTTCCACCTCGTTTATCTTTAATTGATTTACCATAAAGTGCTTCGACTGAATAATGCTGTAATAATTTTCTAGTAAATTTAGTATCTCTTGTTGGTAACCCTGACTCTAGAATTTCTTTAACAAAAGCCCTTTTAATAGGAAAATTTGTTAAATCAACTTCTTTATCTTTTGTACCGATAATAAAAACTCTTTTTCTAGATTGTGGCAAGGCAAAATCAATAGAATCTAATAGTTGATAACTTACCTTATAGCCCAATTCCTCTAACTTAAATAATATCGTTTTTAATGTGCGCCCTATTTTATCTTTTTTATTGGCTAAATCATGCTTTATTAAGCCCTCCACATTTTCAAGAATGAATCCATAAGGTTGTTTATCTGCGATAATTCTTTCAATTTCAAAAAATAAAGTCCCTCTAGTATCTTGAAAACCGAAGCGTTTACCACTTGCACTAAAGGGTTGACAAGGAAAACCTCCTAACAAAAAATCAAAATCTGGAATGTCCTCATTTTTTACTTGAAATATATCTCCTACAAAATGTTCTCCCTTAAAATTTTGCATAAGGGTTTTAACAGCATAGGGTTTTATTTCTGATGTCATCACACATTCAGTATCAAAGCCATGTTTTTTGAAAGCGTTTTGAAAACCTAGTTTCATGCCTCCCATTCCCGCAAATAAATCAATAAACTTTACTTTTTTATTACCCATTCTTTGATACTGTTTAGTATTTCTCAATTTATTACTACTATTGTAGTACTAAAGCAAATATGCAAAAATACCTATAAAAATAAAAAATAGTAAGTAAATTAAAACAAATGTTTTTTATTTTTTGAAAATAAAATATTTTAAAGTGCTCAATAAAGAATTTGGTTAAACTGCCCCTTGCACCACCTTAAAAGCCTTATCTAAAACATCTAAAGCCATCGCAATTTCTTCCTCATTTACCGTCATTGGTGGAGAGATTCTAACCACATTTCCATAAAGCCCACCCTTACCGATAATCAAGCCTAATTTTCGAGTTTCCTCAAATAAATGTTTCGTTGCTTCTGGTGCAGGTTCTTTAGTTGTTCGGTCTTTGACCAATTCTAAACCTTGCATTAAGCCACGACCTCTTACATCTCCAATAATATTATATTTCTCTTGCATTTTTTCTAAACCTATTCGTAGCATATTGCCTAATTCGGCTACTCTGGTTGGATTAGCATCTTTTTCCAATACATTCATGGTCGCCAAAGAAGCGGCACAAGCTACAGGGTTCCCCCCAAAAGTACTTAGGGTTAATTGGGCATCCATCATACTTTGCGCAATTTCAGGCGTCGTCATGGTATTGCCTAATGGAAAGCCATTAGCAATCCCTTTTGCCATGGTCATAATATCTGGTTCTACGTCTGAATGTTCGATGCCAAACCACTTATCTCCCGTTCTGCCAAAACCAGTTTGTACTTCATCCGAAATCATTAAACCACCATAATGCTTCGCAATTTCACTTGTGATTTTTAGATATTCTGCGGGTGGCGTAATAAAACCTCCAACTCCTTGAATTGGTTCGGCAATAAAAGCTGCAATCTTTCCAGAAGTCGTTGTTTTTATTACTTCTTCTACGTCTTGTGCACAAGCAACACCACAACTCGGATAGGTCATCTTTAATGGACAACGATAACAATACGGATTTAGCGCATGTTTGATGCTTCCTATAGCCGTTCCCCCAATTCGCCAAGTACCAACGCCCGTCAAAGACATGCCCATAGCGGACCGCCCGTGATAAGCATGTCGAAGCGCAATAACTTCTTGATTCCCTGTATGGGTCTGTGCTAAAACAACTGCTGTTTCATTAGCACCAGTTCCAGAAGTTGTAAAGAAAGAAACTTGTAGTTTTCCTGGAGCTAATTCTGCCATTTTTTCTGCCAAATTCACATGCGCTTCATTTGGATATAGGGTAGAAGAGTGAATGATTTTTTCGGTTTGTTGTTGTACTGCGCTGGTCACCTCTGTTCGATTATGCCCAACACTTGTGGTTAAAATTCCGCCAAAAAAATCTAAATACTTTTTGCCTTCTGTATCCCATAAAAAGACACCTTCCCCATGGTCAAAAGGTAGCGGTTCTGTATAATATAAGACATGATTTGGAAAAAGATATTTTTTTTGCTTTTCAAGAATTTTCGCTTTTTTGTTTTGGACAGAAGTGGCCATATGATAGTTTTATTAAAGTGGTTAGTGAATTTTATTTTAGAGAATATAAGGAATGGAATAAAAATAACTATTACTTTTAGGCTAGTCTTTTTTCCTTTACACTGCGTTACAAAAATACTCATTATGCTACGGCATAACTCCGTTTTTTGCGCCTTGTCTAAAGAAAAAAATACAGACCCTAAATAATAACATTTATTTATATTTCATTCCTAAGCGGGTGAAATAAGGAAACTATAAGAGGAGATTTTTTCATCAACCTCCTTATTTCATCTGCTTATTAGCTCATTTTTTCGTGTAAATATGCCTTTTTTACGAAAGAAAGACAAAATAAATTTCGCATAGCTTATTAAAATAATATTATTTTTTTTTAAAAACATCCTATAATACATTGACATGCGTATTAATAGCCACTACATTTGCGATCACAAACGGCTTTCTTCTATTTAAACTATGCCTTAAATAGAAGAAAGACGTTTGATTCCATTATCACTTTTCGCTGAAGGTATGTCTTAAATTAACTTCTTAAAGTTAAGCCTGTTAAAGCGAATACTGAATGCGTTTTTAATCATTTTTATTAATTCACTAAAACTATTTTATTATGGGTAGAGGAGACAAGAAATCTAAAAAAGGCAAAATACAGAGAGGTTCTAATGGCAAAGCTAGACCAACGACAAAGAATGCTGCTAAATTGAAGAAAAGAGCAGCAGCAGCGGCAGTAGCAGCTAGCTAAAGTAGCTGGAAAAGAGCGTAGTGGATGGAATTTGTTTATAATAAATTAATTCTACCCACTCCGCTCTCTTCCTTCTATCAATCCTCTTCAATAGGAATAATCACCTCTACTCTCGTCCCCAAAGCATTCCCTGCTTCATCTACCAAATCAATAATTTCCAAACTATTTTTGACGGCCTTGCCACTGCGTAACAAATTCAATCGCTCTCTAGTAATTTCTAAAGCCGCTGATTTATGGCCTTCACTAATTTGACTTTTTAACCTCTTAGCTTTTGCTCGACCAATTCCATTATCCTCAATCGTACACCTTAATCTTTTGCCTTTTCTAATAAATTCGACGTGTATTTTACCGATTTTTTCTAAATGAGCAACTCCATGAATAATGGCATTTTCCACAAAAGGCTGTAAAATCATAGAAGGTAGATAAACTATGGCTTCGTCTATATTATCGGCTACGGTTATTTCATAATCAAAAGTATTGCCTCGACTGAATTGCTCTAAAGATAAATAATTGGTCAGTGTATTAATTTCTTCTTCTAAAGTAATCGTTTCTGTTCGAGCATTTTCTAAAGTCGCCCGCATCAGTTTAGAAAACTTAGCCAATTGCAAGCGAGCAGTTTTTATGTCTGTGGGCGTAATAGCTCCTTGAATAGAATTTAATGCATTAAAAATAAAATGGGGAT
>CALFWI010000054.1 GCA_937928615.1 uncultured Saprospiraceae bacterium
CAAAAACAAACCCATTCTGACTATCTTTATACGTATCCAAAATAAATAAAAAAGCATCTGTTCCTGATAAATCTGCATCTCTCCGAGCATCCGAAACAACCAACGCTTCTGGTGTTGCATCATAGCAGACAACCGATACATGAAAGGTCGTTGCATCATAAGCTATCCGAATATCCGTTTTTTCAGAAGCAGGTTCGCCCCAATTAGGTTGATTCTGGGATAATGCGCCAACCGTATTCACTTTTAGCCATAAGGGGTCGGTTAACACTTCGCCATCTATGACTGGTTTTTCCGTAATTAGAACGGCTTGAGTAGTTGGACGTTCTGCATTATCAATGCCCACTTGACTTAATAGTGTGAAGGGGAGTAATAAAATGATTAAAAGATAAAGCGGTAGGACTTTTAAAGATTGCATGATAGCATTGGTTTTATCTAGAAAAAATAAAGCCGTAAAGGTAAGGAATGTTTAGATGGAAATGCTCGCTACTTTTTGAAGTAAATCTGATTTTTTGAAGTAATTACACAAGGTTTATTAACACATAGTCACATAGCGTATAAACATAGTTCATAAAGTTTGACAAGCTAGACCAGGTAATCTTACTAGCGTATAAAACTATGTTTGCGAGGTGCTAAAATGAGGTGACTATGTGTTAAAACCACCTAATAGAGCTAAGATAAGGCTATAGTTTCATATTCTTGCTTTGTTAACCGATACTGAAGGACACTTCTATATTCCGCTCCTTTCTTATAATGTTCCTTCAATTCTCCTTCTCGAATCATCCCATTTTTAATCATCACTTTTCCAGAAGAAGCATTTTCTATCAAATGAACCGCATGGATTTTATTCAATTTTAATTGCTCAAAACCAAATTGTAACACTAATTTAGTGGCTTCGGTCGCATAGCCCTTATTCCAGAAAGGTACGCCTACCCAATAGCCCATTTCCCCTCGATTGTGAACCTTATCAATCGTAATACCAATACCGCCAATGAATTGATTTTGGTCATTTAAACGAATCCCAAAAATATAATTGGACTGAACTTGTAAGCCTTCTACCGCCATATCTATCCAAAAGAGCGCATCTTCTTTAGCATAAGGATGCGGCATATTTTGCGTAGTAGCTGCTACTTTTTCATGACCAGCGTATTGGACAATGGCTGGAATATCTGCTAATTTGGGGATGCTTAGAGTTAGTCTTTTGGAGGTTAAGATGATGGGTTCTTTCATGATTATTGGTTTTTAATTTTTCTTGTTCTTTAGTTCTTTCCTTAGTTTCATTAGTACTTTTCCTAATCTATTTTTTCCTGTCCCATTACCTCCGTCCCCCCAATAATTATCAAGTGCTGTATGTTCAACTAATAGACTATTTTGAGTATCCAGTAATAATTGCTGTAAATCTTTATGTTGGGTGAATTTTGCCTTTAGAGCAGTATACATTACATTGTCTCTCTTGTTGTCCCAATTTTTTACTATTCTAATTTTTCGATTTCGGCCTAATTGAGCAGCAAGCATAGGAGATTTAGCTTTTCTTATTTTTTCTTCGTGTGAAGTTCCTACAAATTTTTGAGCTTGAAAATAATGCTCCGTAGTTGGCCAATATTTTCCTTTTATTTGGATAGGATATAAAGCGAAATTTGAAAATTCACCATAGCTTTCATTTACTGAGTAAAATTTTATTACTGCTTCTTCCATTTTCTGTATTAATTAATTTCAAACTCAATTTTATTTTCTTCCATCTGCTGAATATGCCGTTCTACATGCTTGCTCAAAAAGTAGATATATTCATAGACATTTAACTTACCTAAATCATCAACCGTCATTGTCGTTTTATACAATAAACCTACTCCATTTTTCAATCGGTCTAATTGGTTCAAGCACCTATTCACTTGGGTGATTAATTCATTCTTGACCTCAATATCATTTTTATTTCCAGTTGGTTCCATGTGTGCTGGACGTATCCAATCAAAGGATTTATGCTGACCAATTTGGTTTATTTTTTCTAAATCAAAGTCAAAGTCATTCATCATATCTTCGATGGACATTTTTTTGACGTTTCGAATGGCTTTATCTGTTCCCTTGTCAATGAGTTTTAATAAAAAGTGGCTAGTCAAGGCAATATGTTCTAATATTTCCAAAATGGTCCAACCACCATCAATAGGCCGATAATGTTTTAGGGAATCCTCTACTAGAAACCAATTAAAAAGAGCCGCATGAGTTTGAAGTAAGTGAACTTGTATGGACTGTATATAAATTTTGAGTTTCATTTTATCTTTTCATTGCCAACACTAAATCATCTCCAAAAAGTTCCTTTAAAGTATTATATTGAGTAGCCGCAGGTTCTACCTCGTCCATATAAGTCCAAGCAAACTCTTCCTTACTAAAACGTGGAAAAACGTGTAAATGAAAATGGCCGACATCGTTAAATCCACAGCCATTTTGCATCATAGAATAACCTTTAGGTTCATAAGCTTTTTTTAGTAGTCCAACGTATTTCTTTGCCAATTTAAAAACATGATTAATCACCCTTTCTGGCATTTCATCCAAGTCTAAATAATGCTCATTTGGAATAATCAAAATATGTCCCTTTGAGATAGGGTCGTAATCCAAAAGAATAGTAGCTACCGCATCTCGATAGAGTTGATATTCGCTAGTTGCTAGTATTTCGCAGAAATGGCAAGCTTTCATTATAGTAATTCATTTATGGTATTAACAACTAAAATTTCCCCTTTTGTAAAATCAATCAATCTTTCCTTTGACTGATGCCCATTAGCTACTAGAACACAATCAATATCCATCGCACTCGCCACTTCAAAATCGTGGTAAGTATCCCCAATTAAAACTGTTTTATTTCTTTTAATTTGATGGGTTTCCATTAATTGAATACCTCTATTGACTTTCCCTTCTGCTCGAAAATTGTCTACGCCTTCGACTGCCTTAAAATAAGCATTGATTTCAAAACGGTCTAATAAAGGGCGCACCAAATCTAAATGAGCAGCAGTTAAAATATATTGGTCTTTTTGTTGCTGCTCAAATTGCTTTAAAATGGGCAATACATTTTCATGTAAATTACAGTTTTGAATACCTTGACTAAAATCGCTGACAAATTTTTCTGTCAATGCTTC
>CALFWI010000055.1 GCA_937928615.1 uncultured Saprospiraceae bacterium
TTGCCTTAAAGCTTTAATTTTTTAAAATACTGTCCCACTTTCTTGCGACTCAATCCAAGTCGTTCCGCTACTTGAATCCGAGTTGGGCGTTTTCCTAACTCGGCTTCAAGTAACAAGAACGTAGTAAAGACAAGTTCCTCATTTCTCAAAACGTCGGCTCTTTTCTTTCCGCTCTTCTTGCGGACAGGTTTGCTGGGTTTTCGAGAAATGGGAACTTTTTTAATAGAGGATGAGGGAGTTACACAGGATTTGGCGTCCTGTTTCCTTGACCGTTCCATTTTGGCTTGAATCGGTCGTGACCGTTTCCCAAATCTTCTTCCTCCTTTAAAGGAACGATTAATGCCCGTTTTTCACTCATGGTCATAATTAACCGAATTTCAGCGACCAGCGCCACCCAAACTAAGAACACCAACACATACCACAATTCTTCATTTCCCCAATGTGCCGCCATCCGTCCAGCTTCAAAGTGGTCGTAGATACTGAGAATCACAGAAGCGCCAATGCCTAAGATGCCATTCCATTTGTTACCCCGCACCAAGTCTCGAACACCAGCGAGTCCAAACCCAAAGCGCAATAACTCACTAACCACCGAAACCATGACGGCTACAATCAAACCAATCGACGGTAATTTCTCACTAAATAAATCAGCGAGGTAGTTGTATTTCAAGACACCAAAAGCGAAAAGGGAAGCGCCAAAGGAGAGAATAATTAGAATGGGACTGATGTCCGTCAAAAATTGTTGGGCAGAAGTCGCCCAGTAATCCTGTTCTTTTAAATCAGAATTTTGCATATTTGTAAAGTTATAAATTAACATTTGCCAGTCATCTGATTGCATTCCGCCAAGATTGATTTCAGATGCTGGCATTTTCTAGCCTAATTTTTAAGTAGATGGACAGTTGCCATAATTGCCTCTTTTGACAAAGTGCTTTTTTGGCAATACGATGCCTTGCAACTGCCTACTGCAAACTGCCTACTGCATTCTGTATCAAAATATCTACCGTCACATTTTCATTCCGTTGGTCTTCTTTTGCTTTTGCTTCAATTATTGCCACCGTCTTAGGGTCGAGTGTCCAGGTCTTTTTCACCTTTTTTTTCCTTTTTTCCATAAAGTTGTTTTTTAAGATTTGACAATTTACGGGAACTCCCGTAAGTTTACGTAAATATACGGGAATAAAATAGTTAAAACAAATTTATTACTTAAAACCGTTATATTACTTATATTACTTTTATTCCCTAAAATTATTAGAAAATATTATGGCGAAAACTAGAGCTATTTCTATAGCAAACAGCAAGGGTGGAGTAGGTAAGTCCACCGTAACGATTCTTTTAGCCGCAGCATTGGCAAAACAGAAAAACAAAAAGGTCCTCATTTTAGACACCGATTCTCAAGCTTCTGTGTCCGAATGGCTTTTAGCAGAGCAACAAGCCTACCCAGATGCGAAGCCGCTAGTCGCTGTGGAAGCGATTCCTCCGCAACATGTCCAGATGTACCTAGAGAAATTTGGCGACGGCTACGATGTGATTTTCATAGATATTCCTCGGATGACGAATTCGATGAATGAAACAGCGAACGTCCAATTGCTTTATTTCTGTGATTCGATTCTGATTCCTGTCATCGGTTCGAGGTTAGATGTCATGTCCACAGGCAAGTTCTTTCAAGTGGTCAAAGACGCAGAAGCCAAGAAACGAGAACTTGGATTTGATTACCAGATTCTAGGATTCTTGAATAAAGAGACCAATCGAAAGGACAACCAATATGCCAAAACCATGCTTTCTGAACAAGCAGGGATTCACATGTTGGATGCCACACTTCGGGACTTGAAACTATTTACCGCACCAAGTCTCTTTGATTCGATTCTAGATACCAAGGAAGGCAGAGACCGATTTGAACCGTTTTTTAAGGAGGCTTGCAAAAAATTAAAACTGTAGAATATGGCTAAGAAGAAAGCACCCGCTCCATGGAGCATGAATGTAAAAACCGTAGCTTCGGCGGCTAAGAAGTCGATAGCAGAAACGAGCAAGGTGGAGGTGAAAACAACGAAAACGGGAAGACCTTTGGACTTAGAAGGGGAGAAGGTCAAAGTCCTCATTGGCATAGATGCTAGAGACTGGGCGAAGAAGATTGCCGTCATGGAAGGCGACTCTATGACCAAGTATCTGACGAATCTAGTTTTTGAAGATGCTAGGAAAAAAGGTTACCTAAAGGAATAAAAGACATAACAGGAATAAATTAATTATAAATAATAAATTACTTATATTACTTTTATTCCCTAAAATTAAAACCATTGCTACCAAAGCGTTTGCTCCAGTTGTAGGCGCCAAGCGGTACAAGAACGTCGATTCTTGTACCGCTTTTTTTTGTCCGCCACATTCAAAATCCAAAAGTCAGGATAGGCGTTCCCCGCACCTCGTTTCTGGAAACGGAGCGCAAGCATGGATGACCCTAGATTCTGAAAAACTGATTTTAAGCCCTTATAGCGAATCTTTTTTAAAAGTGGAACAATGTGTCGAGAAACAAAAGAAAGTTTAACTCGACGGAAATTAGCCGCCTTAAAATGGTGTCACAGATTAAAAAATGAAACGATAAAAAAGAGGTCGCCTTTTTGTGAGGAAGTGGGGAGACATAAGAAAAAGAAAGTCTCCCCCCCGAACCCCCCGATTGAAATTCTTTTAACGCAGGAAGGAAGCCGAAAAGGATTCAGGATGGAGAAAGGAGCGTCACAGATTAGAAAAGAGGTTGACATTGCGGGAAGAATGGAGCTATATTTGCAATATGCTATTTTAAGGAATAAAAGTAATAAATTACTTAAAAATAATAAAACAACTAAAAGTAAGCGATAATTAGATGCAGCTT
>CALFWI010000056.1 GCA_937928615.1 uncultured Saprospiraceae bacterium
ATTTTTGAAAAAATTCAATATACAGACCTCCCTGAAAATCTGCCTAATTATATGATTGAGAAATTTAATTTTCCTTCTCGATTTGAGGCCATTAAACACATTCATTTCCCAACGACTGCCAAAGAATTAGAGCGGGCGCAAAAACGCTTAAAATTTGAAGAATTATTCTTCTTACAACTACGTTTATTGCAAATTAGAGGTCATAGAAAAGCCACGACTAAAGGGATTCCTTTTCCTGCAATAGGAGATAAATTTTTGACTTTTTATAAAGAAAAATTGCCTTTTGAGTTAACGGGGGCACAAAAAAGAGTGATTAAAGAAATTCGCAGAGATTTAGGGTCTGGTGGACAATTGAATCGATTATTACAAGGGGATGTAGGGAGTGGAAAAACGATAGTGGGACTGATGTGTATGCTGATCGCGTTAGATAATGGGTATCAGTCTTGCTTAATGGCCCCTACTGAAATTTTAGCCCAACAGCACTATACAGGTATTTCTGAGTATGTAGAAGGATTAGATATAGAGGTTGGTTTTTTATCTGGAAGTGTCAAAGGTAAAAAAAGAGCGGCTTTATTAGAAAGACTTAAAAATGGAGAAATTGATATTTTAATTGGGACACATGCTTTGATAGAAGACTGGGTTGTTTTTCAAAAATTAGGCCTAGCAATTACCGATGAACAACATCGTTTTGGGGTAAAGCATCGAGCAAAATTATGGCAAAAAAGTAAGCCAAGTCCACCACATATTTTAGTGATGACGGCAACGCCTATTCCTAGAACCTTGGCAATGACACTTTATGGAGATTTAGAAGTATCGGTTATTGATGAATTGCCGCCTGGTCGTAAGGAAATCAAGACGGTTCATCGACATGAAGGGCATCGATTACGGGTAATAGGCTTTATGAAAGAGGAAATTACTAAAGGTCGACAAGTTTATATCGTTTACCCATTAATTCAAGAATCAGAAAAATTAGACCTACAAAATTTAGAAACGGGCTATGAATTATTACTAAGGGATTTCCCAATGCCTGCGTATCAAATTAGTGTATTACATGGTAAAATGAAACCTAAGGATAAAGATTTTGAAATGCAGCGATTTGTAGAAGGGGAGACCCAAATTATGGTGGCAACAACGGTTATTGAAGTGGGCGTAAATGTGCCCAATGCTTCTGTGATGATTATTGAAAATACGGAGCGATTTGGTTTATCCCAATTACATCAATTACGAGGTAGGGTAGGGCGAGGCGCAGAACAATCCTTCTGTATTTTAATGTCTGGTTATAAATTAAGCAAAGAAGCGCGGTCAAGAATTCAGACGATGACAGGTACAAATGATGGTTTTAAAATAGCGGAAGCTGATTTGCAATTAAGAGGCCCTGGTAATATGGAAGGGACACAACAAAGCGGTATTCTAAACTTCAAATTGGCAGATTTATCCAAAGACCAGAAAATTTTACAAATTGCTAGAGAAGTAGCCGCTAGAATATTAGACCAAGACCCTAATTTGGAAAAGGAAATTAATGCTCGATTAAATTGGTATATGAAGACGCAAGGGAAAAAATATAAGGCTTGGAGTAGAATTAGCTAATAGCAAATATTTTTTTGTCAGAAGACCATGATTTTCAAAATCATGGTGTTCTAAAAAGCCGAAACTATTTCGTATACTCCATCCCGTTAGTCTTAAAAAATCATGCCATCTTGTAAACTAAAAAAGCCAAGGCGTTAACCTTGGCTTCGAGTTTATCTCATTCAATTTGTAAAACACAAGCATAACACTTTTAGTATTGATGCTTAAAAAAGTTGAAACATTTTACCTTTTAGCTGAAAGTATGGTTGTCTGTCATACTCGAAAATTCTTTTTAGTTGGTCTTCTTTTTATTTCGTCAATTAATTGTTGATATTTTATTTTTTTACTTCGTTTTTCATTAGATAACCTGAATAATAATTGCCCTGTCCATCATTGAAAACGTAATAATATAGGTTTTCTTCGACTAAATGTTCGGACGAATCTACATCGCCAGCCCAGTTGTTTTGATAGCTTTCTGCTTCGTAAATCTCTTTTCCATCATTATCAAAAATATGGAGTACATTATTAGGGAAATTTTCAATTCCTAACACTTTAAATTTGTCTAATTTTTTGTCCTGCTCATCCACAGCAATACCATTAAAAATAGTAAGGGATTCGCATAGAATCTCAATAGAGACAACTACTCTGGTCGATTGCTCGCCAGCAGTCATGAGGTAAGTAAATTGGTCTTCTTCTTCGCATAAATTCGGAGAAGGTGTATAGCCAAATGATTGATCCTCATTTAGTATGACCTCTCCAAATTTAGGCGTTTCAATTACTCGAATTTGTACGGGATCTTTGGTATCAGCTTGCTCAAGATAGTCAAAGATAACGGTGTTGTTTTTAACCACAATAACGTGGTCATTTGTCTCAAATGGAAGATTCGTATTCGGGTTTTGGTTTTGGTTAAAAGATGGAGTGAAACCACTCCATATAAATAGGCAAAAAAGCCCTAATATTCGTAAGTTGATAAAGTTATTTTTTTTGAATAGAGTCATTTGTTCCCTTATGCGTTAGTGTTTAACAAAGCATTGAGTAACCATTAAATTATTAATTAATTAGTCCTATGATTGCAAAATGATAGGTGATAATAATTAAAATAATGGTGGCCAATAAATTAAAGGGGGTGTAAAAGAGGGTTTCCTAAAATGATTGGTGCATGAAAGGGGATGCTTAAAAAAAAGGGGGAATTGGTTGGTCGAAAATGAAAAATGAGGGATGTTTTACAATAAAAGGTTTAGTCAAATTCTATACCAAAATACATTTATCACGACTTATTTTTTAAATATAGCCTTTTTAGGGTAGAAAGGTAAATTTGAGAATCTTTTTGGTTTTGGGAATTTAATAATAGCTTTACACTTTGTAGTGGGACAAAATAAATGCACCAATTTTTTAAGTTTTCAATTTAAAAGGCCAAAAACATCCCTGTGGTTAATTGTTCGTTACCTTAAATTGAAATCAAGTTGGTAAATCTATTTTTTGGCGCCCTTTGTGATTTAATGACAGGCATAACACTGAAATAGAATAAATGAGCCAGCAAGCAACATTTCTAAGGATTTTAGAAAAAAGCATTACCGAAAATACTTTTGTCCGTTTAACGCTTAGTAAAAATAGAGATTTAAAAAGTGATTTAAAAAAAGCAATTTTTAAATTAGCAATGATTAAAAAATCTTTGCACGTATCTACTATTTTTAGGCATAAAACAAAAGACATTACTAAGAATTTTTTATTAGATAAAGGCCTTGAGGAAATAAAACAATTATTGGACAATCAATTTTTTATTGCCAACTTGTTTACAACTAAAGAAGATATTAGCTTAGAAATTTCAGCTAAGGACAAAGCAAAAATTAGACAAAACAAACCTACCTTTTCTACTTTACCAACACGGAGTCACGATAAAACAAAGCAAAGATTTATTACAGAAACTCATTATTTAAAAGCCTTGGGCGTATTAGATGCTAAAGGCCGAATTCAAAAAGATAAAGGAGATAAATATAAACAAATCAATAAATTTATTGAAATTATTGATGGCTTGGTTCGGCAACATCCTATTTTAAAAAAACAAAAACGCATTGAGGTAGTGGATATGGGGGCTGGTAAAGGGTATTTGACTTTTGCCTTATATGATTACCTAGTTAACATTCTTAAAACTGCTGCTAAGGTAAAAGGTATTGAAGTTAGAACAGATTTGATTGATAAATGTAATGGCGTTGCTCAAAAAGTAGGATTTCAAGAATTATCTTTTGAAGAAGGATACATCAGTGACTTTCAATTAGCTGTTACAGATATCTTGATTGCCCTTCATGCTTGTGATACGGCTACTGATGATGCTATTTATAAGGGAATTCAAGCCAATGCTCAATTAATTATCTGTGCGCCCTGTTGCCATAAACAGATTCGCCAACAAATTAAAGGCAGCAAAACTTTGCAGCCATTGCTAGATTTTGGTATTTTAAAAGAACGTCAAGCAGAGATGATTACAGATACTATTCGCGCTTTATTATTGGAAGCGGCGGGCTATAAAACAAAGGTGTTTGAATTTATTTCTACAGACCATACGGGCAAGAACGTAATGATTGTTGGGCAAAAACATTCAAATACCTACAATAAAGCCGCGTATTTGAAGCAGATAACCGACCTAAAAGCAGAATTTGGTATTGATTACCATTATTTGGAAAAATTAATGGGACTACTCCCCACAAATTGATTATCTTAAGATATGTCGGCAATTGGCAGTTGCGGATTAATAGCTTAGTTGTCAGTTAATTAATGGATTAAAATTCTTTGTCAACTTGTTCTTTTGAGGTGAACTTAACTAATTAGCTTTTAAAATATACGACTCAAAACTTTCACTTTGTACTACTTTTACTTAGCTTTGTTGAAACAATTGCTTTCCAAATAAATACTTTTAAGAAGTATTTTAGCAAATCCAGTCCTATTACTATCCATGAACTCTAAGGGGATTCAATAGAATCATCAACAGGTAATGCTATACAAAATTATTTGTTGCATACTGATTTGATGTATTTAATCATGTAAGTCCTGACAGAGAAAGTTCGTGGGATTGTTTTGGAATTACCATCCTAAATTGAGAAATTAGCTATTCAAGAAATTTGTGTTGATTATTATCAACCAATTATTTTCCCTTGATTCAAAATTGACTAATTTTCAATTTTTTTAATTTAAACAATTTAATGGCTTCTATTGACGATACTTGTTTAAAACAAGTGCTGCTTTAGGGACTATTATGGTTTAATTAGACTTAAGGATTTCTCCTATATTACCTTCCTCCACACTTTTCTGAATTTAACGTTCACTCTATTTTACATTTTATTCCAACCGTTTTAAGTAAACAATTTAGCTATTCGCTAACCGAATTAGATGAGCATTTTAATAAAATTTAGTTGATAATAAAAACTTAAATAAATATTAAAATTTTCATATAGAATATATTTCTATGAGACTTTTAGAAAAAAGATAGTCTCAAAAGAAATTAGCTTCACTAATAAGGGAAGCGGAATATTAAGCTGCTATGTTTTAGGATACATCACTATTTAATGATGTAATAACTCAATACCTAATAAGATAGTTGGCTAAAAAACGCTGATTAAAAATTGAAAGGTATCTATTTCTATAGTAAATGATTATTATTCATTTATTACTAAAGTAGCCTTCAAAAAAGTTGCTAAGGTACTTCCTTATCGGCTTGAAAATGGAATTTAATAGAAATTAGAGGGAATATCCCCTTAAGCAGTGACAAACATTTTCAACACCAATCATTTTGACCATGAAGAATTGTTTACACACGTTTACTAAATGGATTTTTTGTTTATTGGCTTTAGTCGCCATCAATGACCTAGCCGCACAAAATGTGCGAGATGGGTTTTGTGACTATGCCATAGACGCATCCTGTGGCGTAGCTATCACCAATCAAACGAATAAGGGAGGTTCCAGTGTGATTTCGGATTACCAATGTAATGACTATACTTTTTCTGGCCCAGAAAAAGTATATAAATTTACGACAACCTCAGCAGGAACCGTTCAAATTGATTTGTCTATTAAGGAGGCGAATACAGATTTGGATATTTTGTTATTAAGTGATAATTGCACGACTCCAACCTGTTTAGCGCAAGCGATTACCAGTAATGCCAATGGAAAAACAGAACAAATTATCTATAATAATGCACCCGCGGGGACTTATTATGTGATTGTAGATAGTGAAACCGATGTGGGCACTTACGATTTATTAATTACTTGTACGCCTTCCAGTGGTTGTAATTTAGAATATACCGCAACTCCAAACCATATATCTTGTGGTGCCACTAAAGGTTCTATTGATATAGCTATTGCTTGGGGGAAAGCTCCATTTACTATAGCATGGGATAATGCAGACAATTCTATCTGGAATACTTATACGACTTCGGATAAAAATTATAAAATTGACAACTTACCAGCAGGTGTCTATACGGTAAAAGTAACGGACGCAATGGGTTGTGAATTGATGAGAAATAATATAGCGTTGACCAATTCAGGTAATACGCTTGCTGCTACTTTTTCAACGACTCCTGCTCCTTGTGGCAGTAGTTTTGGTTGGATAAATGTTGATGTGGCCAATTCAAGCCCTCCTTATTGGGTAACCGTAACTGGACCTAGAAATGGTACTGTTCAGGCAACAAGCGATAATATCGTCATTAAAGATATGCCTCCAGGGAATTATGAAGTCACGGTGGAAAAAGGTGGATGTACAAAAGAAGGTTGGGTAACCGTTGGATCTACGGCTAATCTAGATTTTGTGGCAGAGGTGACCAATGCTTCTTGTGGCGGAAAGGGCTCTTTTTGGATAACTATTGACGGAGGAAGCCCAACGTATACACTTGAATGGTGGCATAAGGATGGTACGTCTGACTGGGTACAAACATCGGCTAAAAGTTTTCCATTAACGGAGTTAAAAGCAGGAGAATATACGATAAAAATAACCGATAAAAATGGTTGTGCTAAGACTAAAAAAGTAACATTAGGTGGTGGTACGCTTGATTTTGCTTTAGAATCTAATGCTGCCACTTGTGGTAGCAAAGGGTCTGTTTGGGTGACCATTACTTCGGGTACCAAAAATTTTGTGGTAGAATGGACAGGGCCAACGAATGGTTGGAAAAATACCGATAAAAACA
>CALFWI010000057.1 GCA_937928615.1 uncultured Saprospiraceae bacterium
TTCTGGTTCAGAAAACGGAGCAGTTCCTCTATAAACATCACTTGCAGAGTCAGTAGAGGACCCTGTATCATCAATGCCCCAATTAAACCCATAATTTCGATTTAAATCTACGCCGAAAGTTTGACTACCTTCATTAATTCGGCGATTTTTTCGCCAAAAACCACCACCCTGAGGATTGGTCGTTTCATTATAGACATAGCCATCAGGATTGATACAAGGAATGAAATAGAGCTCTATATTTTCCATGAGGTACTTAACTTCTTCGTCTGTCTCGTAATGCTCCAGTAAATACCACATATAAAAAATCATTTGGGAAAGCGAATTCGGTTCTCTGGCATGATGTAAGGCATTGTATAAAATAGCAGGTTTGTCTTCCTCTACATCTGGATTCACGCCTATTTTTAACCAATAAATGGGCCGACCTTCTTGGGTTAAATAGTCGCCAATTGCTTGTCTTTCGGAAATTAGATTTGGAAATTTAGCTTTCATATCATCCAAAACCGTTAATAGTTCGGCATATGTATGGTATCCGCCCATGGAGCCAAAAGTATAATTAGCGGGCGTCGCATACTGCGTTGTAAAATCGGTCGCATCGCAAGCATTCTTTTCTCTGGAAGCAGCGATAGGAATATTCGGTTGTTTATTTTGCGCTACGTACCAAGCTTGCACATCGTCAATTAAAATTTCATATTGCAAACCATTTTCCTTTAATAATTCGATTTCTAGGTTAGAAATATCATTAATCCAATATTTTCCTTTGGCATGAACGCCATGGTCATATTCTAGGCCTAACTCAGCTATTTCAGAAATGTGACTTTCATGGAGAAAAACTTTGACTCTGGAATATTTTAGGGGAGCGAGTTGAGCGAATAGGATAGAGGTGGTGAGTGAAAAAAGGACAAATAGCAGATTTCGCATATAAATTTATTTTTAGGCGCTTACATAAATTTTAAAACCAACAAATTGTCGATATTTTAAAATGTCTATAATTTTTAACCTCAACCTCAACTACAATTCCCACCGTAGGTGGTTGAAAATTGAAAATTTGAAATTGAAAATTGAAAATTAAATTTTCCTTAGCTACTAAAAGTACTATTCCTTTCGAGAGAAAAGGTGATTTTTTTGTTAAAAAATAAGGAAATGTAAAGGTGGAGTTATTTTTTGTTACTTTTTAAAATGGTGGGTCGTGTATTAAAGTGGTTGATGGTGGGCGATACTTTCAAAGCATCGCCCACCATCAACTTGCACTTATCAACCATTTTGATACATCACCAAATGGTGTATGGCGGTTAGTCCAGGTAAAATGGATAGGGTGGATTGGTCCAAAGGTTTAGGGACAAGTGTTCAAAATATCGCATAATAGATGCGTTAGTTTATAGCCACAACGTGTAGCATAGGGGCGAATAATTACCTGCATTTTTATAGTGCTGAAAGCGCGACCTATAAGCCATCTATTAGTGTTTTATGCCGCGCTTTCAGCGCTTCTTATTGCTGCTTTTGAATACGTTCCATTCGCATATTATCCGTCCGATAAGTGCTACTAAATAAGCCCAAAATATATACTCGAAAGATATACCAGCCGAAGTTATGTTCATTCAGTCTAGGATCAATCTTATCAACTATTTTATTATGTTTTTCTCTTAATTTACTCCAATGTAAATGAGGCGAAACATGATGTGCGGTATGCAATCCATTATTTAATAATAAGAAATTTAGCACACCTCCTGTCATATTTCTAGAGTGATTGTATTTAGATTCTTCATCTGCATGAATATGCTGGATATAGTTAAATACTAAAACAGTAAATAGGGAGACTTGCTGAGGAATGATGACATATAAAAAAGCCTTTCTCCAATCAATCACAAAAGCCACGACAATCCAAGTGACTAAACTAATAACTTGTAATAAATGGAAATAAAACTTTCGCCGGTCTTTGTCGAATAAACCAAAAAAGTAAGACCGCACTGCCTTTTGTTGTTGAAAACCACTTAGGGTTGGATAGCTGACTAAATTGCCAATATGATTCTTTTCAGAAGCCATATAGGTTTTAGTATAATCAGGTTCTTTATTGACATGTACATGGTGATTAGAATTATGGGTAGGTATCCAAGCAAAAATGGGAAACCCATAAAAAACGGTCAAGGTATTATCCATCAAAACATTCAACCATTTCACCGTCCACATGGATAAATGTTGGTGATTATGGACCATAACAGAAACAATTACTGCCATTAATAATTGCCAACTGTATAAAAATGCCCATAAAGGAGTGGTTAGTATTTCTCCGTATTGCCATAGGAAAAGAAATAAGCCAATCGTGAGTGCAAGAAAGAAAAGAGAAAGTAGGTCTGCTTTGTATCGTAACATGGTAGCTAAAGTAGGTTGTGTGTCCTTAGGCTTGAAAATCAATTAAAATTTACTGCCCTAATCAACATTTTTGAAAAAAAGGGTAATGCTAAAAGGTTAAAGGTATCTTTTTTTATTGACTATTAGGAGATAAAGGGAAAGAAATTAAATAATGCAATCATTTCAACCTTGAGACGGAGACTGTTCAGTTAACTATGTTTGCACAAAATTTCAGATTTGAAAATCAAGGGCTTAACTGCCTACTGCCACTGTTTACTGCCTACTGTCTCAACCTTCTTTGATTTCCTCAAATAACTCCTCCGATTTCTTAATTAAATCTCGAAAGTCCTCCTTTGTTTGTTCTTTTTCTTCTTCGGTCCAGACTCCTTCTTCTTTTTTTTCTTTGATGCGTTCTTTTAACTCAATTTTCTCATCTTCCAAATCCGCTAATCGGTCTTTTAAATCATCGCTAATATCTGCACTTTTGTCTTTAATGTCTTCAAAGACACCGCCAATTTTGTCCAAGACCTTATCATATCTTCCTTCATCAAATTTCTCTTTTTCCGCAACGGCTAAATCTTTAACCGCTCCAAAAACATCTTTGACGCCATCAATCACTTTTTCAGAACGAGCCTTTTCGGTTTCATTGCCATAATAGTAGTTATAAGAGATAAGGCCGATAACAGCAAAAAAAATCAGCTTTAGTAAATTACGCATGGATTAGATAGTTGACGGTATACGGCGAACCGCTTGTCCCGATTTGTATTGGGCGTTGACGGTCACCACCGAATGTTAAGGAATAAATAGGCGGCTCAAACTTCCTAATTATTGCTAACAAATACCAATTTTAAGCAATATGTTCGTCCAAAAGAAAAGCTTGTTGGTATAAAAGCCAAAGGAATAGCTGATTTCTCACCATTTTTCTTGGTTTTTCTTTAATTTCGCACAAATTTTTGGAAACGGTAAGGAACTTTAGGTTTTTTCTTGCCGTTTGTTTTAACACATAGTCACATAGTGTAAGCACATAGTACATATAAGTACGAGCGTTGCTATTCCTAAACTGCTGATTATGTCCAAAAAATTATAATAAAATACGACAAAAAACTATGTTCTCTATGTGTTTAAAGAACTATGTGACTATGTGGTAAAAAGCAAAAAGAAAGAAAAATGGACTACACTCCAGGGAATATTGAGCAAAAATGGCGAGACCATTGGAAAGCGGAAGGCACGTATAAAGTCAGCAATGATTCTGATAAGCCGAAGTATTATGTATTGGATATGTTTCCATATCCATCAGGTGCAGGTTTACACGTTGGGCATCCGCTTGGGTATATTGCTTCCGATATTTATGCTCGGTATAAGCGATTGAATGGATTTAATGTCTTACATCCAATGGGCTTTGATGCCTTTGGGTTGCCAGCAGAGGAGTATGCATTGCAGACGGGAATCCACCCTGCAACCTCGACGAAGGATAACATGGAACGCTACCGAGAACAGTTAAGTGCCTTAGGTTTTTCTTTTGATTGGGATAGAGATTTATATACTTGTGACCCGAAATATTACAAGTGGACGCAATGGATTTTTGCAGAGTTATTTGGACATTATTATGACCAAACGGCTAAGAAGGCTTTGCCCATTAGTGAGTTGGAAAAGATATTTGCCGCATCTGGAAATAAGCAAGTAAAAGCAGCCAATAGTTATAAAGGTAAATTTACAGCGGAAGAGTGGAAGGCGATGGACAAAGTAACCCAAGCAGATACTTTGATGGCCTATCGTTTGGCTTATCGAAAAGTCGGATATGTCAATTGGTGTGAAGAATTGGGGACCGTATTGGCAAATGACCAAGTAAAAGATGGCATTTCTGAAAGAGGAGGCTATCCTGTAGTACAGAAAGCCATGAAACAATGGTATTTGCGAATTACGGCTTACGCCGACCGTTTATTATATGATTTGGATGAAATTGATTGGTCGGATTCTTTGAAAACAATTCAACGAAATTGGATTGGGCGTTCGGAAGGCGCAAGTTTGTTTTTTGATGTGAAAGATTCGGACGAAAAAATCGAAGTTTTTACCACTCGACCAGATACTACTTTTGGGGTGACTTATATGGTGTTAGCGCCAGAACATGATTTGGTCGCTAAATTAACCACGGAGGGACAAAAGCAAAAAGTAGCCGATTATATTGCGAAAGTCAATGCAAAATCGGAAGTAGAGCGAATGGCAGAGAAAGAGGTAACAGGTGAATTTATTGGTGCTTATGCCATCAATCCATTCACGAATACAGCAGTACCGATTTGGATAGGGGAGTACGTGTTGAAAGATTATGGTACAGGTGCGATTATGGCGGTGCCGAGTGATGATGAAAGAGATAATCGTTTTGCGACGAAATTTGGTTTAGAAATCATTGATGTGGTGGACAAATCTAAATATCCTAGTGCTACCTTGAATGATAAAGTTGGAATCATCAAAAATTCTGGCTTCATGAATGGCATGGAAGTGCCTGATGCAATTACTGCTGCTTGTAAAAAAGCGGAAGAAATGGGCATTGGTGAAATGCACATTAATTATAAATTAAGAGATGCCAATTTTGGGCGTCAACGATATTGGGGAGAACCCTTCCCGGTGATGTATGATGCAGATGGGTTGGCGCATGTGATGAAAGTGGATGATTTGCCATTGGTATTGCCAGATACGGAAGATTTTAAACCAGCAAAAGGTGGCCGTTCGCCATTGGCAAGAATGGAAGATTGGACGAATTTGCCAAATGGGATGACTAGAGAAACCGATGTAATGCCAGCCGTTGCAGGTTCCTCTTGGTACTTCTTGCGGTATATGGATCCTCACAATGACGAAGCTTTTGTCGGACAAGATGCCGTGAATTATTGGCAAGATGTGGATTTATATGTGGGTGGGTCAGAACATGCCGTAGCGCATTTAATGTACGCTCGATTCTGGCATAAATTTTTGCATGACAAAGGATTAGTACCAACGAATGAACCATTCAAAAAGTTGGTGAATCAGGGCATGATTCAAGGGGTGATTGAATTTATCTTTTTGGATAAGAATTCTCCACAAGACGCTCGTCGATTTGTATCGGCAGATATTGCAGAAAAGGAAGCGGACGGAGATTTTGCCAAGATTCCAGTTCACGTTGATTTTGTGAGCAATTATGGCTCCCCAAAATCTTATTTGAGCAAAGAAGGGATTGAAAAATTCATTGACTGGAGAAAAGAATATAAAAATGCCACTTTCGAGACTTCCAATGGAACGTATCAAAATGGCGAAAGTGCAGCAGACATTAATATGTTGACTTTATCAGAGGTGGGCAAAATGTCTAAGTCTAAATTCAATGTCATTAATCCTGATGCGGTGATTAACCGATATGGCACGGATTGTTTCCGAATGTACGAAATGTTCTTAGGGCCAATCGAACAAGCGAAACCTTGGGATACCAAAGGAATTGATGGGGTGTCTAAATTCTTGAAAAGATACTGGGGCTTATTTTTTGATAAAAACGAAAAATGGTCTTTATCTGAGGAAGCACCGACCAAAGACGAATTAAAGATTTTGCATACCGCTATTAAGAAAGTAACCCACGATATCGAGCGTTTTAGCTTTAATACTTGTGTGAGTGCTTTCATGGTTTGTTCCAATGACTTGCGAAAATGGCGTTGTAATAAGCGAGCCATTTTGAAAGAAATGACGATTTTATTAGCGCCTTTTGCGCCGCACGTTACAGAAGAAATTTGGAACAGATTGGGCGAAAGTGGTTCTGTTCACCATGCCGCTTATCCTGTTTTTGACGAAGCTCATTTAAAAGAAGATAGCATTGAATACCCAATTAGTATCAATGGTAAGAAGCGAGGCGTTGCAGAGTTTTCATCAGATGCTAGTAAAGCAGATATCGAAGCTGCTGCGAGAGAATTGGCCGTGGTGAAAAAGTGGTCCGTAGAAGATGGAAAGCAGATTAGAAAGATTATCGTCGTGCCTGGGCGGATGGTGAATGTGGTGGTTGGATAAGCTTTATTTACTAATAAAAACTTATTTTAGAAAAAATATAGAAAAGGTACGTCTAATTTAGGCGTGCCTTTTTTGTTTTTTATATTGGAGAAATCTTTTTGATGAAAAAAGGTTAATAGCGCAAAAAAGCAATTATTCAACTAAATTTCACTCAAAATGGCTAGTGAATTTTTAGAAAAGAAGCAAGATTTATTAGACGCTGATTTGTAATAAGACTCAGGTTTAAAATATCAGTGATGAACTATAAATGATGAATGGAGAAAGAATAACAAAAAATGATAGATGCTAAATCTAATGTGTTTTATGAGACTGTTCACTTAACTGTGTTTGCACAAAATTTTAGGTTTGAAACCCAAAGGTTTACTGCCTACTGTCTGTTTTATGAATTCATCGTTCATCATTTATAGTTCATCTTTTCATTACTCCTGCCGACTCTTCACCGTATAACTTCGAGGAATATCATTACTGACTTCGAAATTAAGCTGATTGCCCTGTTTTTCGAATAAAATCAATTCTACCTCTTCGCCCATTTGCATTTTAAAAGAATAGGATCCTTTTGGAAAAAGCGAAAAGTCTACAGCTAATAAGTTAGGGCCTACAAAAACGGATTTAGTTTCCTTAGAAAGTACGTTATTCGTTTCATCTTCGATACTATAAGTTAAACGTCCTGAGGTAAGGGAAGAATAATAGACAGACAAAATGCCTTGTTCATCCGTATCGCTAATGTCCGAGACTTGTTCTACTAATAAATTATTTTGAAAATTTTGGGCAATTTCAATTACTTTAGAATAACTATAAGTATCATCTAAAAGTTGTTCCTTGATTCGGTAATAAGCGATGGAACCATTGGTTTTGATGTCTAAAAAGCTGTAGCTGGTAGTAGAATCATTTTCTTTTTGAGCCGTACACTCAAAAACGGGAAAGTATTGGACGCCATTAACAGATTTCTCGACAATAAAATGTTTAACATCTTCTTCTTCAAGAGTCGTCCAGTTAATAATCGTTCCAATATTGAGATTCTGTCCATTGATGTCTTGATAGACGACTTGTCCAGCTAAGTGGATTGTACAAAAAATAAATAGGAAGCAGCAGGATAAATTGAGGATTTTCATAAAAGTAGTTTTTTAAAGTTTCAATAGAAATAGAGGAGCAATTGGTGGTTAGACCATTACTAATTTTTATTAAAACATTTGAGCCTACTTTTAGAAATTTTGCGTGAATAGAAAGAAAAGGATCATTAAAATCCTATTCCAAAAAGTGATTTACGTTTCCCCTAAAACAATCAAACAAGCCACCCAAAGGTGATTTATTTTAATAGTGTTGAGTGTGCCGAAAACCTTTAATGACGCTAAATAGTTTGAAAAGTTGAAATTGAGCCTGTTTATTAACAGGGAATGCAAGGGGGGGAAACGATATTGTGTTTATTTGTTTGGAGTATGAATATTACTCGTAGATTTTGTGTATATGAAATAAAGCAATAATTATTCCATTTTATGGAAAAATAAGATAAATTTTTTTATTTAAAACATAGAATTCCTGTTACGTACTTGCTACTCTTTGTTTGCCTAAAGGGGAGATATTGTAAAATTTTATTGGCTAAATAATCGTCGACTTCTTCGTATTTTAATTCCAATATAACTTTCTTTTCAATAAAAGGATGTTGTTGAAAACTATGTTGATGTAAGGGAGGATAAAATTGTAAATCCCAATCTACGGTTATTCTAAATTTACCATCACTTGTTCCAAAATAACTGCGCTGATACGTGTTCAAAAGGGTAGGAGAGAGTTGGAGAAGGTGAGTTGAAAAAGGGCCAATAGTTAATTGGTCAACTTGTTTTGAAATAGCTTTTAAATGCTTTAAGGAAGCATCGGGAAAAGCAATGATTTCTTTTCGTCCTAATTCATTATGCTTAATCTTTATTTCAAAACGAGGATTATTTATTTGTTGTAAATCTTGTCCATACCATCGCAAGCGATATTTTTTTCGTTGGTTACTTCCTTCTATATTATGTCTACAAGTTTGATAATCAGGCGTATCAAAATAAATATTATTGACTTGCCGATTAGGGAAGATTTTTCGGAAACCCGCAGGATGTAACCGCACAGCTTGTTCAACTGCAAATTTAGAAAGGTGGGATATTTGATATTTTCGTTCAAATCGCATGGCTACAGGATAACAGGATTATTTATGATTTACAGGCTT
>CALFWI010000058.1 GCA_937928615.1 uncultured Saprospiraceae bacterium
AAAGAAGTGAATTTTTCTTTGCGCCGGGGCATATTCAAAGACGCATGAAAGAATGGGGACCTGCTGGTTTTGACCAAAAGACTGCTGCTTTTATGATGGAAACAGCCGCTAAAACGCAGGAATGGCTAACCTTTAAAAAAGTAGATGGATTAGCAGAAATGGCGAAGATTCATCAGGCCGTTTGTGAAGGGAAGATTCCTGCGAATGAAGGGTTGATTGTGGAATTGTAGATAAGCATTTTAAGATAACTAATTCTTTTATTTAAAGCATAATTTTAAGAGGTTTGTTCGAAAGAGCAGCCTCTTTTTAGTTATACTAATTGAATAAAAATGAATACAGGTAATACTTTAATTTTCAGACCTATTAATAGGTTAGCTCTTTGCTTTATGGCATTATATTTGACTCTTTTTCAATTGATTACCTGATATTTTAGGGAAATCCAATTATGCTTCCCTCAAATAATTCCCTAATTTTTTAATTCAAAATGTATAAACAGCATAATCCATAAGCTTTTATGGACTATCGGCTTATAGCTCCTGTTTGCAGTTAAATATGATTTTAAAGCAGTTTAGTATGAGCTAACGACTAAGGAAGTATCTTAAAAGTATTAGTAATTAAAAGAGAGCTATTCTCTATAGTTGCCTCCCGTATAGCTATTAAGGATATAAATAACGTCAATAATGAACATTATTTACAAACACGCACAGCATATCTCCTTCCAAAAACTTAGTTTATTTCTAGGTTTAATATTTTTAATTAGTAGCAGTTATCCAGACAAAATTTATATTAAGCCGACCTTTTTTAACAAACAGCTCACCATACTAGAATCAACGGTAAATAAAACAATTAAAAGCGTCCTAAAAACGCAGCGATTACCCAATAAAAATTACTTTGTTAAAGAAAAAAGAACTCAAATTCAAGAAGTCGTTAAAGGATATGCACCACTAATGCCAAGTGCAACGGATTGCCCAGATATAGAAATCATTGACTTGCGAAATGTGGCTGGTTTTGCACAACTAGATGATTTAACCATTTGTGGCGCAACGGATACCCTTTCGTTTATGATTTTTACGGGTGACCCAGGACAAGTCAAGGGTTTTGAATTAACATTAGATTTACCTGATGGCATTGAATATGCAGGCTGGGAATTTACACAATTAGGCAATACCGCTATTAATATTACCAAAGCAAGAGTAGACCAACCAGAATTTTATGTAGCTGGCATTTCGGGCGATAGTTTAGTAATTGCCAATATCGGTCTAAAATCGACTTGTGATATAGACAAAACGAAAGCCTTATTTATCGACTTTGAATATGAATATGTTTTTGTAGATACAAATGATATAACCCATCAATGTAATGCTACTTTTCGACCCATTTTAGAAATAAATAGTGCCATACATGAACCCGTTTTAAATTTATTAGCTCCTTTGACGCCGACCGAAGTTACGATTACATCTGTCGGTGGAACAGCTTGCCAAGAAATCCAAGTTTCTCAAGACGGATTAAACGCTTATTTGGATAGTTTTACCTTGGAAATTATTGGGTTAGATTTTAATGGGGGTGAATTGGTATTAGATTCAATTGTAGCGAATAATATAAAAATTCCTACAGGGACTATTAATTTTGATGCCGCTACTTTAACAACTTCCGTTAATATTGATGGGATTTATTTTATAGGCAATTCGCTAGCGAATCCTGCGGACGACCAGATGAACACCAATGAAATTATCACCTTTGATATTTGTTATAGTATCACCCAATGTCCAAGCGTTGCCCAAATTCCTTTTCAATATCGAGCAAGTTTTGGTTGTAATGGAGCAACTTGTCAGCAATCTGCTCAAAATTCTATTTTATTGATTCAACCAACAGGCGCATTAATGCCTATTGCTACAGTTTCTTTAAACACAGAAGGAGCAGAAATTTGTGGTACGCCAGCTATGGTCAGCCTAACAATGAATAACCCAAATGCAGATACGGAAGCAACCGTGTATGAAGACTTAACTATTGGTTTTCAAACTTGTGCTAAACCCAATTTGGATGTTGTTGGCGTGACCGTCAATGGGATTATTTTACCCGATTCTTTATACAGTTGGGTAGGGGATGATATTAATGTAGATTTTACAAAAAACACTTTAAGTACTTTAGGAATAGAGGATTATGATAATGATGGATTTTATGATGATTTACGAGGCAGCAATAGTGTGAGTGCAGTGGTGGAGATTGGGGTTACTTGTGGAATCAATCAAAGCGAAGCATGTGTCAATATCAATTGCAAAGATGTACAATTTTATGTAGCCGCTAAAACCAATTGTGATAATACTTTTAAAGATTTTCCTACGCCAGATAGGTTCAATCTCGTATACGGAACAGACACCGTTTATAACCCTACCGAAGTTCAATTTGGCAGTACGGGTATATATGGATATGATTTTGGTACCTATAGTGATAATACCAATACGATTGCTACAGACTCTTCTGCTTTAGAGGTTATTTTTTGTTATGCTTTTGAAAAAGAAAATATTGAGGACTGTCCTAGTGGTGCAACTAATTCATTAGAAGTACTATTTGCTGGCGACCCCAAATTTTCAAAAGATTTACAATTTGTTCCGAATTCAGATAGTTTATCTACAGACGGAGGGACTACTTATAGCGCCATTAATAGTGCCACCATGACGAAACCTGATGATAATTCGGCACTCTTAATCCTAAATGGTGGGTCAGAAGCAACGAATGTCTGTTATAAGTATTCGATTACAATGGACTCTTGTATTTGTAGTCCTGTTGGCTATTTTACCGCTCAACAGCAAGTCGTTTCTAGCTGTTCCGATTGTAGTGGAGGCTGTGATATTCTAAAAGCTTGTCGGACGGTTACTTTTCGAGCAGACCCAGATTGTGCGAATTGTGATTGTATTGTCCAAAATAAAAATGTGCGAACGGAACGGGCCAACTTTGGGTATACCGATAAAACAATGACGACTCGCCATACTAGAGAGAGTTTATTAATCGCAGAGGATACCATTAATTTGACTCGTTTTATGCCAGGAGATACCTTATTGCATCAAGACTACTTTGTCATTTTAGATACCTTGGCTTTACAAAATTTAAATAACTGGCGAATTAGCTGGAATTATTTTGAGAATGGCAGCACTTCTTGGACGGATATTGAAAAATTAGAGCTTACCTTAGATGGACATAATTCGATTCTGGATGAATTTGCTATTGCTAAAGTTGGTGGTTCAAAGGTCGATGTGGATTTAGGGGCATTAGCCGAATGTCAAACAGATAATATTACCAATTATGGAGGTGTTTGGAGTTATTTTGACCAGACACCGTGGGGAGATGCTGTTGACCATGTAGAAAATCATAATTCTTCTGCGGATTACGCTGATAATAATGGGGTCTATCTATACCTTTGGAATTATGGTAAAATAGAAGATTGTGGTGCAGACAATGCATATTTTTCTGGTGGGAATTGTTTAGACGAAATGATTGCTTCCTATAACATTGCTGTAGGAGATACGCTGCATTTTACTTGGCGAGCGCCATTAATCAAAAATCCGCATAGAGCAGCATTAGAAGCTCAAGGCATAGCACCTCCTGCTACCAATGTTGCTAGAATTTATCCTTCATTTCATGTGTATGAACATGATACAATTGCAGGGTCTGATGCCTATTGCCAAACGTATGTTGGTACTGCCTGTATAGAGTTTAGCCCGATTTATTTGGATTGTCCTGGGGAAGTGGATGTTGTTACTCGTATGGATTTGACGGATTGTGGCGGTACGGTTACCCACGAATTTACGGTCAACGAATTAGCAGGCCCAATAGGTGACCCTTGGTTTACAAACGAGTATCGACCATTGATGAATATTAAAGAAGTGGATGCTATGATTATTGCACCTTTAGCTTATTGTGCCAATGCACAGGTTGAAAAATTAGGCGTTAATTATGATGTTTCCGTTGACTCCACGATTAATATGTTTTGTAATCCCGTGTCAGGCTATGATGAAAATCTTTGTGCAGTTGATACCTTTGATACGGAAAATATAGGGAAGATTATTTTTGATTTACATGCACAAGGCGTTCCTGCCTTAGGAATTGGTTTGGACAATTGTGATACGCTTCGATTAAGTTATGATTTATGTCTGATTTGTCCAAGTGATATAACAGGTATTTCGGATTATAATTTGGTTTATGACTGGTCTTACGTAGGTACACCAGTCATTAAAAACTCGGTGGAGCATGTCCAATATCGTTGTAATCAAGTGGATAGAGAAGAACGTTCCATCTGCGATGAATATGGTTTTGCGGAGAATGTTTTTTACTGGGAAGCATTAGGATTTGATTCCTTAATGAATAAAACGGACCGTAGTAGCGCTGTTTTTATTTTAACAGATAATAGAGACCCTTTAGACCCTGTTGCCATAGACAATCAAAGTGCTAATTTATTAGCGTCTGATACTCCTGGTAGTAGTGAAGAAATCCAGCGGATAGAAATATGTAATACAGACACGGATGATATAGCTACAGGCGTAGGTGCATCGGTGACGATTCCCGCAAGTATACGATTGGTGAATATTTATTCAGATACGACAGGTACACCTACTGCCTTAACTTATAATTTAATTTCAGATAATGGTACGGAGAAAACCTATGCTGTTACCTTGCCTGCTAATACATTAGCGCCCAATGCTTGCGATACTTTTTATGTGGGGACGACCTTATTATATTGCCCTGACTCAGGCGATGCACCTCCTACTATTTGTGTAGGTACTTTTTCTGGTTGTGCTTCGGAGGAAGTGAAGACAGCCTTAGCAGCGTCAAGTGGTTGTGGAGAAGCGTCAGTCTGCTATACTTATATTTTTGGCGAAGTCGGTTTACAAACAGAATGGTTCGATCCGCCGAATAACCCGACCTTATGCGATACCGTTATTTTTAATGTTCGGGTCAAAAATGTCAAACAGTTAGTACTCTTAGATTTAGCACCAAACTTTGAATTGCCAGCGGGTATTACGCCATTAACTGGTTCTTGGGAAGTTTCCTACCCAGGGGGAGAAGCTGCCCCACTTGATTGGGTGTCGATAGGTACTCCACCAGATATTATTATCGGCAATACCTATTCCTATTCCGATGATGCCTTATGGAGTAATAAGATTAATACAGACGGTTTGCAGGGTGTTTCTGCGGCCAATGCAACTTTAGATAGCAATAAAGTAGCCTTTAGGTTTAAAGCAATTTCTACCTGTGACGAATTTTTATCTGGAGCTAAATTAATTACCGAAACCACAGCAGCAGACCCTTGTACAGATAGTCGCGTAACTTCTGGTTTTGTAGAAAGTCCAGGCGTTATTATCAATGGGGCTAACCCTGTAGATTATGCGCAATTATTATTAGTATCCGACCCAGAAGTGTTAAACTGTATGGGAACGGTGAATACATTTGGCATCACCGCCATTAATACAGGCACAAAATCCACCAGTGATAGTGTGCGTATGTGTATTACTTTACCGACCGAATTAACTTACACGGATGGTTCGTTAGCATTTGCTTCACCTGCTGGTTTTATGCCTAATAATGTTCTTCAAACAGCTATAGGAACAAGTGTAGAAATATGTTTTGATGCACCCAAAATAACTGCTTATGGTACGTTCTCTGTAAATTTTGCAGCGGCAATGAAGGACAATGCTGCTTGTGGCGACATTAAAATTGGGACAGATATTAAAAGCTTTGTGGCGGGTATTACTTGTGACCCAGGCCCACCTAACAATTGTGGTGTTTTTGTGCAAAATAGTTTAAATAATTCCGTTAATATCGAATTAAATCCACCTTTTATTACCGAAGATTTAGGCGTTTTTACGGATTGTGCCAATGATGCCGACAGTGTGAAATTATATTATGAATACACGATTAATCACAATGGACCAGCTGTAACCAATCAAGCCTATACGGTTTCTTTTTATGAGGATATTAATAGTGACCAAGCGATTAATACCAATATAGATGACTTATTGGGCAGTCAAAATGGAACATTCTCTGTCACTGATGGCAACACGATTACTGTTTCAGGAGAAATTACGGTGGCTATTGATAAATCCTGTCCCTTGCTATTTGAAGTCATGTATAATACAACTTGTGCCTGTGACCGAAGTAGCCAATATTTTGCTACGATTCCAAGCAAAGCATTACGTGCTTATGACGAACCATTGACGATGTGTATTGGGAGTTGTTTTGATATAGCAATTTGCGATTTTGCCTCCATCAAAGTAGATTCAATTATTGGTGCAACAGATATTCCTTATACCTTGGATATTGATTGGGAAGGTTTAGGTAAATATACCCTTCCCATTCCAGGTTTAAGTTTAGATTCCATCAATTATACTTCCATGACAGATGACTCGATTGGCAATGGTAATAGAAACCTTTTGGTTTCCGAAGGCTCTTATGGAGGTAGTAATGGTTGGTTGGTAGCCAATTATACCCAACCAGTCACCGTATCAAAAGTTTTTGTTGGTGGAGGTTTGATTACAGGATGGACGAATGTCACCCAAATCCCCGTTTATGGAGGTACTGCCTATTGTTTAGAATATTCTCATGATGGAAGTACTTGGATGGATTCAGGTTTAGAATTTACTGGAGCAGATGGACATTATATTGAAGAAAATATTTTGCCTACGCCAATTGGCGCTCAATATTGGCGAATGGGAAGTTGTAATTCACCAACCAACTGGGCTACCTCAGAATTTAGATTAGAAGGAGCAGGATTACCCTTCCAAAATTCACCTATTACACAAGCGGGCAATACCGTTACTATCTGCTTGCCAGATGGTGTTGGGATTAATGAACCTTGGGAAGTGGAATTTAATACAGGGATAGGTTCGTGTAGTAATACCGAAACCATAGAAATTTGGAGAACAGGCACGCCAGCATTTAGTATAGAAGGAGATACTTTAGCATGTGGCGCTGAATGTGTGGATATGGAAGTTGTAATTCCGAATGACGCCATGGGAGGAATGACTATAGCGTGGACACCTGCGAGTCTAATCGACAATCCAACGGCTTTTGAAGTAGAAGCTTGTAATTTAACAGGGGATGTTACTTTTGAAGCAACGGTTACTTATAATAATGGGGATTGCCAAGAAGTAATACAATTTCCAGTCAAACATTATGCCCTTAATGCTATCAATATAACGGGAGACACCGTTGCTTGTTATAATGAATTATTTCCACCACAGTTAACAGCTGATGCTGGTTGGGATTTATATACTTGGTATGAAGTGTCTAGTGGTTCAGAGATTTTAGCCTTTAGCAGTTTTATCAATACTTTCACACCGACAGAGGGAGGAAATTATATGGTCAAAGCAAGTCGAAGTGGCACTATTTGCCCTGCTATTTCTGCGGAAGCGGTTATTCCAAAAACACTTTGTCAATTTGACTATGGGGATTTACCTGATTCGGGTAATGGTACTAGTGCTGATAACTATGAGACCACGCAAGCTAATAATGGCCCAAGTCATGTCATTACAAGCGATTTGTTTTTAGGGACGACGGTGGATGCCGAAACTGACGGAGCACCTAGTGGAAATGCAGATGGCGATGGGGTAGATGAAGATGGATTGACTATTTTGTCTAGTATGAATTTAAGCCCAGGTTCGACCTTTCGTTTGCCTTTGACGGTACACAATACAAGCGGAGAAACTGCTCATTTAGAAGGATGGATTGATTGGAATGGGAATGGCGAATTCGATGCAGAGGAGTTGGTCATAGACACAAATAGTATTACAACTTTTCCTACTTATGTGGAATTAACCGTTCCTAATGATGCCCAACAAGGTCGTTTATTAGGATTGCGGTTGCGGCTAAGCCATCGGGATAATATGACGCCTTATGGGCAAGTAGATTCTGGAGAAATAGAAGATTATTTACTAGGGGTTGATTGTCCTCAAGTGCATTGTTTGCCTATTGAGGTGGAGGTCATAAAACAGAAGTAGGAGAGGGGGGAACGTTAGCTATGCCAGATCTTTGAGATTTGGCATAGCTATATAGGACAGCTATTTGATAGCTTGAATTTTAAAAGACTAATACCCCACTGGCATTTTCCGAACCTTCGTCGCCTGCTCAAAAGCATACCCAATCCGCAATAATTTATCCTCTTCGAAAGTTTTTCCGATGAAAGTCAAACTAATCGGTTCACCCGTTTCTTGATAGCCCATTGGCACCGTCAAGCAAGGATATTTTGCCATAGCTGCGTGACTCGCGTTATAATTATTAATAGATAAAATGGCATCTAAATGATGTTCGTCCATTGGCGTATTAAAATACTTTCGACCTTCTTTTAATAGCCTTGCTTTTAATGCCATAAAATCTTCGGGTGTAATGTCTTCTGCGACGACTCCTTCTAAGCGGGCTTGTCCATAAGGCGCACGTTTTAAAGTATCTAGCAAATTATGATTGATAACAGTTTGGGTGTTTTTGATGCCACTAGTAGCAGAGGAATGCTGTGCTAAATAAGCGGGCAAATCGACTTTCATATCCCCATTTAAAATAGTCAAAAAGCCTTCTGAATTAATTTTTACAGGCTCAAATTCTATAATTGTCACCCCAAAGGTTTTTAATTTTTCAATCGTCAAACTATAAATAGAATCTTCCAAAAATCGTTTATTCGCACCTAATCGAAGGCCATTTAAAGAAGCATCCTCAAAATTATCCCAATAAGTTTTGCCTTTTGGGTTGTCTTTAGTAGCGATATCTGCGGTATCTTCTCCAGCCATAGCAGACAATAAAATCGCATTATCTAGTACACTTCGAGTCATCGGTCCAGGCGTATCTAAGGTACTAGAAATGGG
>CALFWI010000059.1 GCA_937928615.1 uncultured Saprospiraceae bacterium
CAAAAAAATTCTTCAATACGCTGACTCTAGACAAAAAACTCGAAGATAGTTATCATCTGCATAAAGCTTTATTCGCTCTATATGATTCTAATAAAGGTATAGCTAACGAAGAGCTATCAAAAGCATTTTCTATTATAAAAAGGAAATTACCTTCTAATACAAAAGATGATTGGATGCGTTTTGCTGCAGTATGTACAAAATTAAATCATAATCAATGGTTACAGGAAAGTCTCCAACAAAGCGGATATGATGTTTTTCTAGCCCCTTATTTCATAGCAATAAAAGCAATCAACGAAAAAGATGAAATCGGATATTTAAACAGCAAAGCCGTAGAAATAAGAGAACCTGCCAAAAAAATAATAGAAATGATTCGACGATATATGGATTAATTCAAGCATTATTCAAAACAAAAATGCCTACTTTTCACTTTAGTAATACCAGCAATTTTGCTAAAAGCTAAAAAACAGCTATTGCCAATCATCCAAAGTCGTTTCCAACCTAAAAGGTGGCTCTTTCGCAATAGCCACCTTAGCACTATTTATGCCTCTTTAATTCGACGGTGGATTCCGCAGGTTAAATTCCAACGAGAACGCTTGGAATTAGTAGATGGTGATTTTTTAGACTTAGACTGGTCCAAAAAAGGTGGTAAAAAATTAGTGATTGTTTTGGCTGGTTTGGAAGGCAAGGCGCACAGTATGTATGCTCGTTCGTCCATCAAACATTTTAACGACCAAGGTTGGGATGCCCTCGGTTTAAATTATCGAGGTTGTAGTGGCGAACCGAATCGACTCTTGCGAGGCTATCATATGGGGGCAAGTGAGGATGTAAAGGTAGTCGTAGAACATGCTATTGAAAAATATAGCTACGAAGAGATTGTGTTAATTGGGTTTAGTTTGGGTGGAAATTTGGCTTTAAAATATGCGGGCGAAGAAGGGACTTTGTTGCCCAAACAAATTAAGTCGATTGTGTCCTTTTCTGCACCGATGGATTTACAAGCTAGTGAAGAACGCATGAATCGGTGGTATAATTGGCATTACGTCAAATGGTTTATGCTGACTTTAAACTGGAAAGCCAATCGCAAAAAACGACAATACCCAAAACAATTAGACAGTTATCGTGGCTTTTTTATGTCAGGTAATTTCATCTATTTTGATACGCATTTTACGGCGCCTGCTAATGGTTTTGCTTCGGTTGATGCCTATTGGGAAAAAAGTAGTTGCCGACCACATTTGGCAAACATCACCATTCCTACCTTGATTATTGCTAGTAAAAATGATACTTTTCTTTCCGAAAATTGTTATCCTATTCAAGCTGCAACAACCAATCCTAATCTGTATTTAGAGATACCTGAGACTGGCGGACATTGCGCTTTTATTCGCTATTTTAATGAGCAAGTTTGGTGGATGGAAGAACGGGCTTTTGAATTTGCGAACGCTGTTCTTGGACAAAAAGGAATTCCGACTAATAATACATCTGTAGTAGACAAATTGAGGGCATAAAAAAAGCAGCAACCCGTTTAACTCAGACTGCTGCATAAGACTCGAAAAATAAAATTTCTTTATGGTTAAATTACTAAATTGTTATATGGTTAATAGGGCGAACGAAAAGTCGTTTTTATAATATGTTAACGATTGAGAAAAGTTAAAAACTTCAAACATCGCCACTTATTTTTTTAAGGATTTATACATTACATTTTTGACTTTTCGTTCACCCTAATATAGTTAATTCGACAACAATAAAACCATATAACAATTTAACAATCATCATTTCTGCCGATTGAAAGGCGCATAATCAATCTTCTCTGGGTCATTGTCTAAATAATACACTTGCACATCTTTTCTTTCAAAAGCTAACACTCTAATTTCTGTACGGCGATTATACTGATGTTCTTCTTCGGTGCAATCCGCTCCATCTTCACAATGATTCCTTAATTGGGTTTCACCATAGCCATTGGCTTGTAACCTGAATTGAGAAATGCCTCTAGCTGTAATGTATTTTACCGCAGATTTTGCTCTTTTTCTGGATAGCCAATTATTATAATTTGTGGTACCTCTAGCATCCGTATGTGAAGTCAACTCCAAAATTAAAGATGGATATTTTTGCATTAGCCGAACGACCCAATCCAGTGACTCTGCTGAACCTGCACGGATATAATATTTATCAAAATCGTAGTAAATATTCTTTAATTCTATGGTATTGCCTACCGTTAAGTCAATCGGCTGTGGTGGGCCTTGATGACCATTTGGATTAGGATAACCGTTACTGCCACCGTTGCCACCTCCTGCCGCTAAATCTGGTTCATCTTCTCCTAACGTAAAGACTAAATTTTGGGTAATAATGCCCCCCAATTCACAGCCATCTGCTATGGTATTCGTTTCTGCGTTTGCCGTTTTAAAATAGTTCTTTTCTCCGATTAACAAAAATTCACATTTACAGGGCAAACAAGGGAAGGTATAATTACCATTACCATCAGAAATGGTCGTTTCTTCTTCTCCTGTACAAAGATTGACTAAGGTAACTTTAGCATTTGGAATAAAGCTTTCGTATTTACCATTGACAGCTTTACCTTTTAAAATCATACATTGGATTTTCATCAAAGGCATACAAAAATTGATTTGTTGTTGGATATTTTTTGATTTGGTCTGTAACGGATATTGCGCAATCTGATACCCATTCTTTTTAGCGATAAATAGATAATCGGTATTTTGGTCTAAATCGACGATTATCTCCCCTTTGGCATTGGTTATTTTTTGGAATTCCTCTGCTCCTACTGCGGCTAAATCTTTGGTTAATTTTAATAAGTATTCGTTATTAATTTCAGTTTCGACCAAACGCATGGTAAAGTCTTCTGCTACATTTCCCGCTGCATTTTTACCTTGCTTTTTAATAAAAATTTCTACGCCTTCCATTCGCTCATCTGTCAAATCCTCATAGACACAAACTGTTGCTTTAATTTGTTGCTTGCCCAATTGATTTTTATCCTTCATATTAAAGCTGTAAATATCATCCTTTCCATTTCCCCCGTCTCTTGCCGAGGATAAATAACCTTCCGTTCCTGTGATATTTAAGATAAAACCAAAATCATCTTTAGGGGAATTAAAAGGGGTGCCTACATTAATTGGTGTTTGCCAAGTATTCGCTTCGTTTTGTTCGGCAGAAAAAATGTCTAAACCACCGAATCCTCCCCAACCATCAGAAGCAAAATAAAGCGTCCCATCTTCGTGAATAAAGGGAAAAATCTCGTTTCCAGCAGTATTTATTGTATCGCCTAAATTAACAGGTTCTCCCCACTCCCCTCCTTGAAAATCAGAATAATATAAATCCATGCCCCCTAAACTCCCTGGGCGATTGGAAGCAAAATACAAACGTTTTCCATCTGCGGTTAAAGTAGGATGCACTTCTTCGTATTGTTGGGTATTCCAAGGCATTCCTTTCTCATTTGTCCAATCATCTCCCGCCTTAATCGCTGAGTAGATATTCATTTTCATCACCCCTTTTTTATCCGTCTTTTTTTTACCCTTTAAATATTGATTCCTGCTAAAAAAGATGCGTTCTCCTGATTGGTCAAAGGTTACGGGGCCTTCGTGGTATTTGGTCGATAGATTGCCAGAAAACACTTCCACATCTGTTAATTCCTGCTCTTCATTCTTCGTCGCAAAATAGAGGGTCATAAAATTATCATTTATCCACAAATCCAATTCCTCATTTTCTTCTTTTACTTTTTTTAACTGGCCGTTTTTTCTACGTTGTTTTGGGTCTAAAGTCGAAACAAATACAATACCTTCACCATAATACGTTGGGCTAAATTCTAATTTCCCCGTATTAATGGCTTTTTCATTTTTTATCTGTATTGATGTATGTTTAAAATCTTGGATTTGTTCGATGGCATCCGCTAATTGTGCCCCTCTCTGGTCAGGGCCATTTCCGCCCATCGCTGTTTGATATGCTCGATAAAATTCTTTGGCTAATCCATATTGCTCATTGCTATGCAATGCTTGTGCGTAATGCAATAAATGAATCGCATCTTGACTTTCTTCCACGACTTGTGAATACCATAATGCTGCATTTTCTACATCGTGGTTTAGCCGATAAGCATTGGCTATTTTTATCAAGTCTTTGGTTGATAAATTGTCCTTATTTTCAAAGAAGGGAATAGATGCTTTATACCCTAATTCTTTATAGGTCTTTTCTGCTTTTTTTTGTTGAGCAAACATCGGTGCGCTCAACAGTAGCAGGATTAGTGGAAGAAGTATTTTTTTGAGCATATTGCTGTGTTTGACGGTATTTGCAAAAGGAGCATCGCTCCGAAACTGTCTGTAGAAAATGTGCCAGGAATTCACTTCCATAAGGAGCGTAGCTTCGTCACCAAAATAAATTGGGGCCGAGGCTACGTCCCTCTTGAATATCTTCTATTGATACATATCTACAGACTGAGGCAGCGCTAAAGCTCTTTAGCCTTAAAAAAACCGAGGATTAGTCGTTCCTCGCTGTTTAGAAATCAAGCAGTATTCCATCATCAATTCGTAACTTCCAGATTGATAACTTCGAATATCTGATAAGGTATAATCGTAAGCGATGCCTACTTTTATTCTATCGGTAAAAACCATCTGTAATACAAAATCAATCGATTCGCCTGCATCTCCTTGGAACCCACCAACTCTGTAAGTTGCGCCGACATTGACTTTGTCATAAAAAATGACGCCTGCATGCAAGTCAATATCTAAGGGTGCATTCGCTGCATATTTCAATAGCATGGCTGGTTTTAATTTGATGGCGTCACTTACAGGCAATATCAAACCCGCCATCCCGAAAAAATGCCTGGCTTCTTTTGAAAAATCTGTATTCTGAATATTGCCATCGTATTGAAAAGTTAAATCGTTTGTCAATAAGCGAGGCATAGAAATCCCTGCATAAAAATGTTCATGTCCATAATAAATACCAAACCCAAAATTGGGAATTAATTTACTATCTTCTCTTGTCCCATATAAGGCATCTCCTGAATGAACTGCATTAACCTCTCGCCAATCCACTCTATAATCTCGAATTTGTCCTTGTACGCCAAAAGATAAATCTCCACTCCCAATTTTTGTTCTATAAGCATACATCATGCTGTAATTCCAAGTATTCGTTGGCCCAATTCTATCATGGTGAATATTAATGCCAAAGCCTACTCTTTTATGAAAAAAGGGCGTATGAAAACTAATATTTTGACTAACGGGCGCGCCATCAAAATTAACCCATTGGGTTCGATAAATACCCGAAAAACAAGGTACTTTATGACTTCCTGCATACGCTGGATTAAACGCTAGTTTATTGAACATAAACTGGGTGTATTGCGCATCTTGCTGTGCTGACAGCCAGATGGTCAAGAGTAAGGCTAAAAGTGTAAATATGCTTTTCATGTGTTGTAAGGTGTAGAGGTATAGAGGTGTAGAGGTGTAGAGGTGTAGAGGTGCTTCCCCTTATACCTTTAAACCTATGTACCTTTTCCTACCTCTGTAAGAATAAATATCCATTCAGCACCGTCCCCGATGCATTATTCACTTCCAGTAAATAATAGTAAGTACCTGTTGGCAATAAGCCATCTTCGTAAGTACCAAACCAATCATTTTGATAATTATCACTGCGGTATACTTCGTCTCCCCACCGATTGAAAATCGTAATGGAACTACCTGGATGATTTGCCAAACAAGGCACAATGAAACTATCATTAAAACCATCATTATTTGGCGTGACTAGATTCGGTGCTTCACAATCTACGTTTTCCCCAATTCTGATAACCGCTGTGGCAGTCGAACATAAATCTGGGCATTCTTTATTACAAATTTCATATTCAAAAATCTCTGTTCCAACGGTATTCTCCCCAGCGAAATAAGTGAATCTAGAGAGGGAATCTCCTAAATTATTGGCAAATTGGACATCTTCAAAATTCCGTTGTGTCTCCCCTAACGCCAATGGGGTATTGATATATATGTTGATGTCATTTGCTCTTAAATCATCGTTCCGGATTAAGCCTAAATCAATGACTTCGTTGACACCAATATTGAACGTATCGTTGAATGCTTGCGGCGTTACATTATAAGAAATCAGTAGCGTATCGGTAGAAACCGTTCCGCAAACCCCATTGTCTAAAGACCAAACCACTTGTGTCACCCCTGTTTCTAAGTTTTCTATAATGGTAGTCGCTTGGGTTGGATTAATAATGGCTGCGGTGTTATTCGGGTCAACTACACTCCAAAAACCTGTAGCTATTTCTGGTACAATCGCTGAAATGTTAACTTCTGGATCACAAGAATAAATTTCATCGCCCGCATACGCCACTTCTCTAGTTGGTGTTTCAATCGTTACTTCCGTAAATGCTTGGGCAATAGCGCCCTCTTTTCCAAATACCTCACTCGCACAATTGCCTAAAGCAGCCACTACATAATATTCTCCCGCATCTTGATTGTCCACCCCTTCTACTATTAATGGTGCGCCTGCTCCAACAAATTCGTTGGTGTTAATTCTAAACCATTCGTAAGTCACTAAACTGTCGGCATTCACTACATTTAATTGTAACTCTCCATCTGCACAAACAGGGCTATTATTGCTGGCAATTGGTGCATTCGGTTTGGCTTGTACACCAATATTAATAGCCGAAATTGGCGATGGACAATCTTCCACAATAACCGTTAATTGGTATTGACCACTCTGCCCAACGGTTACTTCGTTGATGAATGGATTGTATAAATTGGACGTAAATCCATTCGGCCCAACCCATTGATAGGTCGCTTCATTATCAAAATCAGTCGTTAACTGTAAAATTTCTCCTTCACAAAGCGGGTCAATAATGGAGGCATTCGCACTCAATATTGGTTGTGTTGGAGCTGGTTTGATTTGTAACGGAATTGGAGAAGATGGTAAAGAGAAACAACCATCTAGACCAACTCTTAACGTATAAGCACCACCGTTTACGCTATCTGCATTTTCGATTAATGGATTTTGCACATTGGCAGTAAAGCCATTCGGGCCAGTCCATTCATAAATTAAATTACCGCCTCCAGAAACATTCGATGCCGTTAATTGAATAGGTGTGCCTTCACACACAGGACTATTATGACTCACATTCGGTGTTTCTGGTTGTCGATTAATTTGTACTTGGGTACTTACTGTATTTGCGGTACAGCCATCTTTGCTAACTGTTAGGCGATAGCTACCTTCGTTCGATTCGGTTGGATTTATCAAAATAGGGTCTTCTAAGAATGAAATAAATCCATTCGGTCCTTCCCAATTATAACTGGCATTGTCAATGCTTGGCGCGTCTAATTTTAACGTATCTCCCTCACATAACCCAGCTTGATTAAGCGGTAAACTAACTTCAGGAATTTCTCTAACCTCTACTTCTGTAAATTGACCTTCTAGTGCTTGACAACCATTAACCGATAGGGTTAAGAAAAATTGTTGGGTCCCTGCTGGCAAACCGCTAAAAGTAGGGGCTTCACTAGTCGAGAATAAGCTAAAGTTGGCAGGGTCAATATCCGTATTCACAATAAACCACTCATATTTTGCATTATCTACATTACCAGAAAATAACTCCACCGTTTCGCCTTCACAAATTGGCCCACTATTCGACAATAATGGTACTTCTGGTAAAGCATTAATTTGGATATTTTTAACCAAAGATAATTCAGAAGCACAAGCGTTTCCATCAATTACTCTTACTTGCCAAGCGCCCGATTCATATAAATTTGGATGGGTTACATTGGTAATAATCGTCTTATTATTGCTTGTCCATAAAACCGTATCTGCTACCTCATTTTGATTCGCTGGGAATTGGTCAATAGCAACCGATGGTGCTATCCATTGATAAGTATTTCCTAGCACTGGATTTGATACACTTAATTCAATCGCCTCGCCTTCACAGATTTGTGCTGCGGTTACTAAACTTGGGCGATTTGGTCTAGCCATCGTTACTACTTGAGTGCTTGCTGTCTCTGACTCACAACCATTTTCCACCACATTTAGGGTATACACTCCACTGTTTTGTAATAAAGCATTGCCTATAATCATTGGCTGCTGGACATCTGCTGTAAAACCATTTGGTCCAGCCCAATTATAGCCCATGGCAACCGTACTAGTGGTCAACTGAATCTCCGTTCCTTCACAAGCAACAATTAGAGAATCTAATTCTGGCTTAGCTGGCACCGCATTGATGGTCAATAATTTGACTGGCGAAACTGCTGATAAACAACCATCTACTTCTACGGTCACATTCACCAAACCGCTTTGGGTAGACTTCGTTTCATCAATAAATAATGTTGGTTCTGTTGTCGTATAATTTTCGACTGCCTCTCCATTAATTTGCCAGTAATACTTGACTGAATCTCCCTGATAAATATTGGAAGATAAAATCAATTCTTGCCCTTCACAGAAACCATTTGCGCCAAGTATTAAGCTAGGCGTAGCAGGTTGCGTCATGATATTGACAAATTGTTCTGCTGTGTTCGAGACACAACCATTGGCATCCGTTACTTTTAAAGTATAAGTACCTGATTGAACATCGACCAAATTGGCTAAAGTCGGAGCAGATGCTACCGAAGTAAAGTCATTCGGGCCTATCCATTCATACCTATAAGGCGCTTGCCCTCCATTCACTTCCGACGTTAAGGTTAATCTTTCATTGACTTCTACACAAGCCAAACTATTGCTAGTGATGGTTGTGGTTAAGCCCGCATTGACATCCACCGCAAAAGGTGCAGAGAATAAAGAAGCACAACCATCTATAATTACGCGCACTTGATAATTTCCATTGGCAGTGATTGTTGCCCTTTCCAAACTTAAAGTTGGGTTATCGGCATAAGTGCCATCTAAGGTTGAACCATTTGGCCCCATCCATTCATAGCGCACCTCTGTTCCAGCATAAAATGGTGCGGTTAAAATCAAGTTTTCGCCTTCGCATAAGGCACCATTTGCGCTAATTATTGGTCGATTTGGTAAAGTAGAAATATCTAAAACAGTCGATTGACTCACTTGACAACCACCGCCATTGCTGACCGTTACTGTATAAGTTCCTGCCAAGGCATTTTGTGCATTTGGTAAGACTGGGTTTTGTGCCGTAGAGAAGAAATCATTTGGCCCTCGCCATTCGTAATTAAGCACCGCATTCGTATCCATCGGTGTCGCAAATAATTGAATGTCCTCATTTGGCAAGACACATTCTACGCCGTTATTGCTTATCGCAAATTCAGGCATGGAATTAATCACTACCGATACGATGGCAGAAGTTAAGGTTTGACAACTATCTGCCGTGATGATTACTTGATAATCCCCACTATTGCCTGCCGTTACTTGGTCAATAATTAAAAAAGGACTGTTTGGATAATCGCCATTCGTCGTCGAGGTACTGTCAGGGCCTAACCATTCATAATTCACTGCTCTTCCACTTAACTGTAAAGTTGATAAAACCAATTGTTCGCCTTCACAAATATTCCCATTATAGGTAATAAACGGTTGGTCTAAAGTCGTGCTAATTAAAGTTACTTCAGTAGTTGCAAAATTAGAGGTACAGCCATTTTCGTTGGTAATTTCGACCACATAACTGCCTTCATTAATTAATGCAGGATTGGCAATAATTGGATTTTCTATATTGGAAACAAATCCATTTGGCCCTGTCCATTCAAATAAATATTGAGCATTGCTATCTCGATTGGCGAGATTGGTAAATAATTGTAAATCGTCTCCACAAAGTCCGCCATTATGACTTGGTGTAGCGGTTAATTTATCATAAATAATGACTTCAATCGAATCTGACATATTCTCACATTCGTTGACGATAATTCTAACTTGATATTGTCCTGAATCACTCGTATCCACAGGGAAAATGGTCCACTCATTGGTAGACCCTGTTCCAACAACCATACTATCTTTTATCCATTCATAACGGACTTGATTGCCTTGGTATAATTGAGTCGTTAACACCAATCTTTCATCACTACAAATCGGTCCATTGGTGGTTAAAATTGGTTCATCAATGCTTTCTGTAATATCTACTTCGATGGTAAAGGCAGTAGATTGACAACCATTGGCATCCGTTACAAAAACGGTGTAAGAACCATCCATGCTACTATTCACATTGACCAATACAGGGTCTTCGGAAACGGAGAAGAAATCATTCGGTCCAACCCATTCAAAACTATAAGGGGCAACACCGCCTGTGACATTCGCATTTAAGGTTAATTCTTCCGTACCAATGGCACATAAAACAGGAGGTACAGTATCTATCGTAATCTGTGGCTTTTCGTAAACCTCCAATTCATAAACTGAACTAGACAAGGTACATCCGTCTACGGTAATAGACACATAATATGCGCCAGAATCTCTTGGTGTAGCAGGGTCAATAATTAAATTAGGATTGTCATTATTTTGAATAATCAACCCATCTTTTACCCATGTATATAACACATTTGACCCTACATATTCATTCACCCATAAGACGACTCTTTCTGATTCGCAAACAGGACCGTTCGCATTAATCGATGGAATAGCCGTTTGATTTAAAATCGTTGTAATTTCAGTAGCACCCGTTGTACTACAACCATTTCCATCCGTCAATACTAAGGTATAAGTACCATTGTACTCCTCCGAAGCATTTGGAATGATTGGGTTAGCTATCGTGGAACTAAAATCATTTGGACCTGTCCATAGATAACTAAGCATTGTGTCAGCGCCAAAAGTTGCATTGGCGAAAAGCTGCAAGTCAGTAGGGGCGCAGTCGTCGTTTAACGTATAGAGGGCATTGGGGGCAACCTGAGGGGCTTCCCAAACAACTACGGAAGTTGTAGCTATTGCTGCCACGCAGCCTAAGGCGCTGACGGTTAATTCAAATCGGGTACTTTCTACTATATTGAAAATAAGGGGGTTTTGCTCGGTTGAAATAATGGTCGTATCTCCTGCAACACGCCATTCGTATCTGGTTACTGATTGCTGGTTGCTGGTTACTGGTTGACTCGTTGCTCGCAATTGAACATCCCCCCCCATGCAAACAGGCCCTTCATTGAAGGCTTCCGCAATAGGGATTGGATTGATGACAATTTCTAATTCCTCAGATTCTGCTTTACAGCCTGCTAAATCTATTAAGCGCAATCGCCATGTTCCTCCTAGGTAAGCAGGATGTCCTGGTGGAATAACTGTTCGACCTTCAGTAGTCGTTAATCCAGTTAAATCTAAAGTAGTTATACTTGACCCTAATGGTCCTATCCATTCGTAGGTATCCCCAAAAGAACTAGAGGTAAAGATTAAATCTTCGCCTTCACAAATTGGGCTATTCGTTACAAAACTCGGTACTTGTTCATTGATTAAAATACTATCTACTAGGACTACATCAATTGCGGTACAACCACTAGAATTGGTAACGGTTATTATATATTCACCATTAAAAGCAGTCGTAATATTGGTAATTAATGGATTGGGTAAATTAGAACTAAAATCATTCGGTCCTGACCATTCAAAACGATTGGCATTCGTGGCATTTGCTCGTAATCGAATAGACCCACCTTCACAAATTGTGTTGGCAGATGCCGTTGGATTTACGGTTGGTGGTAAAATCGTATTTAAAAAGAAAGTATCTGATTCAATGGTACAATCATCTAACACGACTTCAACCGTATATGCCCCTCGGTGAATGGTACTATCTAATGGATTAATGAAAATGGCATTGGTATTAAAACCAGAAATACTGGTCGTCACGCCGTTTGGTGTATGCCAAATATATTGTACGTTTTGCCCTACATAAGGAATAATACTTAGCGAAACAGATTCTCCTTGACAACCAGGGTCGCTTGCCATGATAACGGGTTCTGCTAAGCCTTCGGTAATGTCTACCACCGTAGAAGTAATGTCACTTACACAGCCATTGGCATCCGTGATGACTAAGGTATAAATACCGCTGTTTTCGTTGGTAATGTTGACAATCGTCGCAACAGAATCACTAGAGAAGAAATTATTTGGGCCTCTCCAATCATAACGATAAGGTCTTTCTCCCGCTACGACAATGGCATTCAAATCCAAATCATCGGAGGTACTAGAACAAACTTGTGGCGCATCAAAAGCAATTTCTGCAAATGGTTTGGCATATAAGTTTAAATCAAAAGTATCAGAATTTGCCACACAACCATCTACCGTCACGGTAACAGAATATTTACCAATATCTTCTAATTTCACAGGGGTAATGAATAAGAAATTATTGATGCTTGGTAATAAGACACCATCTTTATACCAATCATAATCTACACTAATGCCATTATATTCTTGAACATTTAGGGTGACTTGGTCATCTTCGCAAGTAATACCTGTCGATTGAATAATTGGTTCATCTAACCCTTCCGAGATATTCACTGAAACAGATTGAGGGAAAGATTGACAGCCATTGGCATCCGTAATAACTAAAGTGTAAACACCTGCATTATTTAAGTTCGTATTGCTAATTAAAACAGTATCTGCATTAGACGTATACTCATTAGGGCCTGTCCATTGATATAGGAAAGGGGCAACACCTGTGAGATTGGTTGCATATAATTCAAATGCTTGTAGCCCATTCGTACAAGATTGATTAATATCTGGTAATAAGGTAACCGTTGGACGGTCGTAAATTTCAAGGTCTAAAGTATCAGAATTTGCCGCACAGCCATCTACAATAACGGTAACGGTATAGCGCCCATCATCTGCTACGGTAGCTGGATTGATGATTAATTGATGATTAATATTATTTAATAAAACACCATCTTTAAACCAATTATACATGACGGTATTTCCTGTATAAATTTGCGTAGATAAGCTAATTTCACCACCTTCGCAGGTAATGCCTGATTGACTTAAAATTGGTTCAGGAATGCCATTATTAATATCAACATTTGTAGAAGCTACTTCGCTCATACAACCATTTGCATCCGTAATTTGCAAGGTATAAACACCACTAAAATTGCTAGAAATATTAGTTAACATTGCTATAGAATCCGTAGCCGTAAAATCATTCGGTCCTGACCATAAATAAGTGTATGGATACACGCCATTTATTGGTAAAGCGGTCATTGCCAATTCTTCCGCCCCTGTCACACAAGTTTGTGGCGCTACATTAGCGATGGTTACTATTGGTTGTTCGTATACTTCTAAGTCTAAAGTATCAGAATTGGTGCTACAACCATCCACAACAACCGTTACAGAATAACGCCCATTATCTGCTGTAGTAGCTGGATTAATCAAGTATTGGTTACTATTATTCACCAATAAAACACCATCCTTGAACCAATTATAATTGACGGCACTACCATTATACACAGGGATAGACAAGGCAATTGCTCCACCTTCGCAAGTGATGCCCGATTGGGTCAATACTGGTTCTACTAGGCCATCCGAAATAGTGATAGAGAGCGATTTCGCAGGACTTACACAGCCATTTGCATCCCTAATACTTAGCGTATAAACACCTGCGTCGGCTGCTGCAATACTTCTTAAATGAATCGTGTCTTCTGTAGAAATAAAGCCATTTGGCCCTGTCCAATTATATTGTAAAGGCAATGCGCCCGTAATATTTTCTGCCTGAAAAGAAATATCTTCTAAACCATCGGTACAACTAATTTCAATATCATTATCCAAAGTAAAATTCGGTTGCTCATAAATATTTAGTTCATAAGCGGTACTATTTAGAATACAATTGCCGACCGCAACTTGTACGGTATAAGTCCCCGCATCTGCTGGATTTACTGGATTAAAAATTAATTGTGGATTATTATTCGCAATTGGTATACCGTCTTTTCTCCAGGCATAAACCACATCTACGCCTGCATAAGTCGCTGTTTGTAAGACAACTCTTTCATTTGCACATGTTGGGCCTGTTGCCGCAATAAATGGAATGTTGGCAGTGTTCGTGATATTATTAATCTCGGTTGCACCACTAGCAGTACAACCATTTTCATCGGTAACGACTAGATTATAAGTACCATTATTTGCTGCCGTTGCATTGCTAATAATGGGGTTTTCTAAAGTAGAAATAAAGCCATTTGGGCCTGTCCAATTATAATTGATGATTGCTCCTGAACCAAGACTGACATTTGCCATTAATTGTAAATCTTCTGGCGAACAATCTGCTTGTAACGTATAAGTTGTCGTTGGTGCTGTTGTTGGTGCTTCCCAGACAATTACGGTCGTCGTATCTTTGGCAGAAAAACAGTTCGCTGCAATGACTGTCAACTCGTAACTTGTTGTATCTCTTAAGCTGGTAAAAATAGGGTTTTGTTCCGTTGAAATGATGGTGGTATCTCCTATTTTTCTCCATTCGTAGCGAGTTGCCAGTTGCGAGTTGCCAGTTGCGGGTTGCCCCGATAAATCGGGACTCGTTGCTAGTAGTTGCACCGAACTATTTGGGCAAATTGGGCCATTGTTGAAGGCTTCTGCTACTGGAATTTGATTAATAATTACCTCAATTGGTGCTGATTCGGCGATACAACCTGCAGCGTCCGTTACTCTAACCGACCAAGAACCTGCTAGATAAGGTGTACTACCTGCGGCAATCGTTGTACTTTCCGTCGTTGTTGTTAAGGCTGCATTATTTTGTAGCGTAATCATACTGCTACCTAATGGCCCTATCCATTCAAATTTAGCCCCGCTTGTACTCGTACTTAAAATTAAATCTTCGCCTTCACAAATTGGACTATTTGTGGTAATCGTTGGTAATTCTGTAGCAGTCGTTATGCTGTCTACTGTTATAAAATTAGTTGCTGTACAACCGCTCGTATTGGTAACCGTCACCCCGTATTGACCATTATTTAATTCAGTAATATTATTGATAACTGGATTTGGCAACGTGGACGTAAATCCATTTGGCCCTGCCCATTGATATTCTGCAGCATCAGTCGCATTGGCAATTAATTGTAAATTCCCGCCTTCACAAATATTCGTAAAGTTCACCGTTGGATTGACCGTTGGCGCTGGTAATACATTTAATTGGAAAGCATCAGAAACGGCATTACAACCATCCACGGTAATCGTCAATAAATAATTGCCCGCATGGATTGCATTATTAACTGGATTGATGGTAATCCGATTACTATTTAAACCTGTAATATTTGTGTTCGTCCCATTTGGTGTTTGCCAATTATAAGTTACATTCACTCCTTCGTAAACTGGCACATTTAAGCTTATTTCCCCACCTTCACAAATTGGCCCAGACGTACTAATAATTGGTTCGGC
>CALFWI010000060.1 GCA_937928615.1 uncultured Saprospiraceae bacterium
TTCTAGATTCAGTAAAATCTATTTCTAAAAACCTCCCTTTCAGCAAAAATAAATACAAAATCTACTTGAATAAGAATACGCATGAGAAAAATCATTAGTAAAGCGACCTTAATCTATCTACTCCTAATTATTTCCCAACAATTATTTGCAACCGTTTTGCCCATTCAACTCTATGATCGAGTCAAGTCATCTGGACAGGTGGTAATGGCTAAAGCTATTGCTGCTCATTCCTATTGGGGACCAAATAAAGATAGAATCTATACCGCTTACACCATGCAGACTCGCTGCTATATGAAGGAAAAAAGTAGTGCGACTACTTTTCAATTCATCATCCCTGGAGGAGAGGTAGGCGATGAATTAGAAATTGTTACGCCAAATGTTGATATTTCAATTGGTGAAGAATATGTATTAATTGTAGAAAATGCCTCAGTTTCAACTATTAACCCTGAGCTTAGTGATGCCGAAGCGAGAATGCCACAATTTCAAGCTTATGCACATGTGCAAGGAGTCATGGAATACCAAAATGGTATGTATGTAGATTATGTAGAAGGGAAGCCAATGGATGAAAAAACCATGTTAGCTCAAATAAAAGAAATCACCCATCTTGATGCTATTACTCCTTCGGGAGAAAAATATACTGCAAGAGCAACAGTAGTAGACGCAGATGGAGACGGTGTCTGTTCCACTTTAGATTGTGATGATTCAGACCCCAATTTCCCACAACCGATGGGTGCCCCCTGTAATGATGGAAATCCATTGACCAAAAATGACCAGATTCAAGCAGATGGTTGTACTTGTGCAGGTAATGCTGGGCAACCAGTGGATTGTGAAAGCATTATGGTCACAAGTGAAGGTCCTATCATTAGAATTGATAATCTTTTCGCTGAATCAGAAAAAATCGAAATCATAGGTAGTGAAACAAATGGTCAAGCACAACTTATTTGTGAAGGAGATTGTGGAGAAATACAATACATAGAAGGATTGTCTCCAGGAGTTAAAAGGTTAAATATTTGGATGTTTGGTCCTAATGATACTAGTTGTTATAGAGAAGTCTTAATTGAGATAGAAGGATTTGTTTGTAAAGATGATGATGGGGATGGCCTTTGTAATATCAAAGATTGTGCGCCAGATGATGGAAATTTCCCTACCGTTGCTGGCACTCCTTGTGATGATAATAATGATAATACCATCAATGATATTATTTTAGTAGATGGTTGTACTTGTATGGGTATCGAAGCCTGTCCTGTAGATGATACTCAGGGCAGATCACTAGCTATTACTTTAAAAAATCCAGCAGGTGCCATTAATCCTGTATTTATAACTGGTACGATAGATGATGAAAATGATTTAATCATTGAAGGCACTGGTTTTGGAGATACTGCGGGCACTATAGAATTCGATAATAGTGATTCAGGAGGAAGAAGTATCATCACTATTGACCAAGCAACAGATATTGTTTCTTGGACAAATACTGCTATCAGAGTAAAAATACCAACTAGAGCAGGGAATGGAACGGTTACTGTTAAATCCAGTAATGGCGCAATTATTGGCAGTTCCACACTTCAAATAGGGTATTCTATTAATTCCTTATATAGTAGTTTTAGAAGCTTTGATAGTAAAACTAGACAGAATATTAAGTTCACTAATAGAAATGAAGCTGGAGGGTATACTATTCAATTAAATACCTCTAGTGGATTTGCTTTCTCTGAAGCAGTTCCTCCTTTAGAAAAAGCAATAGATACCTGGATTTGTGCAAGTGGCATCAATTGGCAAATTGATAAAGCTGGTACGAGTGCCGTTTTTGGTAATGATGGTAATTCTGTCGTCGTTTATGAACCGTTTTTACCTGCAGGTGTTCTAGGAATTACAACTTCTAGATATAAAGCTTCTGGTAATTCTTCTTGTAGTTTGCATAATACAGTCTGGTATTTAAAAGAATTTGATATTCAATTTGTCCCCAATACCTCAATGGGTAGTTTCTCTTGGAATTTTACTGAAGGGGACCCGTTATTTAATCAATATGATTTTGAAACGATTGCCTTACATGAACTAGGCCATGCACATGGATTAGGACATGTGATTGATGGAGATGAATTGATGCATTATTCTGTCCAAAACGGCGTAAAAAATCGTTCAATCAGTCACCATGCACATGAAGGTAGTAATTTTAAAACGGCACTTAGCATTCAACCTAATTGTATCAGTACTCATGAACCAATGACCTTATTATCACCTAGCACTTGTACTACAGTAGTCGAAGAAAGAGGCACTTCTGCCAGAGTCAAACTAATGTTAGAAGGTTATTTCGACAGCGCTAGTGATCAATTAAAAACCAATCTTCTAGATAATAATTTATTGCCCGCAGACCAACCCTTTGATGAGGAACCCTATAATTTGGGGCAAGGAATTACCGTATCTAGTTTTCCTTCGAATGCAGTAGATTGGTTATTGCTAGAATTGAGGGCAGAAAATGATATGAATCAAGTAATTGCCCAAAAGCCAGTTCTGGTTAATGCTGACGGCACGATAGTAGACTTAACAGGGGAAACATTAATCACCTTTGAAGGAGTGGATGATGGAAATTATTATATCGCCGTTTTCCACAAAAGTCATCTACCGATTATCAGTAGTGCCGCACAGCCTTTAAGTAGTGATCCACCTTTATTTGATTTTTCTGCTTCTGCTGATGCAACGATGGGCAATGACCAACAAATCATCATCAATGGTAAATATTTTATGGTCAGTGGTGATTTTGACGGAAATGGTATTATCAACAGTTTAGATTTTAATCTTTGGAAACAATCGGGAGCAGCGGTCAATTCTTATTCTCCAGCTGATGCGGATGGAAATGGTATTATTAATAGTTTAGATTTTAACCTTTGGAAAGCCAATAGTAGTAAAATTAGTATTCTAAATCGAGGATAATTTATTCACAATGGATGTTATTGGAAGTTATTTAGGTTATTTGGCTCTATGCCTTAATCTAAATAACCTTCAATAACAAAATCAGTAAAAGTAACGCTCAACCATCTTTAAATTAAATTTTGCTTAGCAACTTCTAACCCCTATTTTCTTCTAAAAAGAATGAATATCCCCTTTCATTTTCACCCCCTCTTTCTATTTAATAAATCTTCAAAAAGAAATCAGAATTCCTACCCAACTTTCCCTGTATCTTTGTGGTTCTAAAACAGTAACGAATCCCGACTGTAATTCAAATAGAACCTAACAAGGATGAAAAAGTATTTTTACGCATTTTTTTTACTATCCATTTTTTCATTGAATCTCCTATCTGCCAATAATGGAGGGGATGACAATGGCAAAGACCGACAACAAGAATACCAACTCCGAATCAGCAAAACTTCCGAAAAAATTAAGTTGGATGGAAAATTAGATGAAGCTATTTGGCAAAATACAACTGCCGTTTCTGATTTCTGGTATAGCTTCCCTATTGATAATGAAAAAGCAGAACTTAAAACGAAGGTAAAAGTAACTTACGACGACAACTTTTTGTATGTCGCCGCAGAAATGCACGATCCAAATGGAACAATCATACAAACCCTGAAAAGAGATGTCGATTTTTGGAGTGGAGATAATATAGTGATTGTTTTAGACCCTGTGAATCAAAAAAGTAATGGCTTTATGTTTGGCGTTAATCCATATGGCGTACAAATGGAAGGTTTGTTAACAGGTAATACAGGTTCAAGAGGAAGTCGTCCTGGAAATGGCGCAATGAATGCTAGATGGGATAATAAATGGTATTCTAAAACAAGTTCTACCCATGATAGTTGGACCGCCGAAGTCGCTATTCCTTTTAAATCACTTAAATATGATGCAACCAAAACTACTTGGGGCATCAATTTTATTCGTACCGAAGGAAGTGATAATAGTTTTCACGTTTGGTCACAAGTTCCCTTACAATTTCGCTCGGTCGATTTAAATTATACGGGCGCATTAATTTGGGATAAAGCGCCTAAAAAGACCAAAGGAAATGTAGCCGTGATTCCTTATATCTCAGGTTCTAGGTTTAAAGATTTTGAGGAAGGTACGCCAACAGATAATAGCTTAAATGTAGGTGTAGATGCTAAAATTGCGGTAACTTCTTCCTTAAACTTAGATGTAACGATTAATCCTGATTTTTCGAATGTAGAAGTAGATGAACAAGTCACCAACCTCACACGATTTAATATTCGATTGCCCGAAAAACGGCTTTTTTTCCTAGAAAACACCGATATTTTTGAAGATTTTGGTAATTCTCCCGCTCGGCCTTTTTTCTCTCGTAGAATTGGTATTGATGAGGATGGTAATGCCCAACCCATTTTATATGGCTTAAGATTGACAGGTAACGCCACCAAGCGTTTGCGAGTCGGTTTATTAAATATGCATACCAAAGAAACGGATGAATCTACTGGACAAAATTACACCGCCGCCGCTTTTCACCAACAAGTTTTTGGTCGCTCTATCATTAAAGGTTTTGTAACCAATCGACAAGCTTATCAAGATTCGGAATTTTCTAGTACGGATTACGGCAGAAATGCAGGTTTAGAATTCAATTATTTGTCTACTAATAATAAATGGCAAAGTTGGGCAGGCTATAATCACTCTTTTAAGGAAGGGATTACTGACAAAAATTATTATTTCAAAGGTGGCGTTAGATATAGGGATAGAAACTGGGCAGGTTTGATTAATTATTACGAAGTACAAGACCAATATTATGCGGACTTGGGCTTTTTAGCTCGGCTTAATCATTATGATGCCGTGCAAGATACGACGCATCGAATCGGTTTTGGTTCTTTTTTCTCTGACCTTAATTATACCCTCTATCCTAAAAAAAGAGGCAATCTGGTATCTCAACAATTTAGTATGTTTAATTGGTGGGTGACTAAAGCTAATGATGGTGATTTTTTAGAGCGCACTAACTCCCTTTCTTATCGCCTTAATTTTGTAGGTCGTAGTTCTTTTTCTGCACGTATTGCCAATAGTGCCATTGCCCTCCAATTTCCGTTTTCCTTTACAGGGGATGAACCGCCGACCGCACAAAAATATACCACTACGGATGTTCGAGTTGAATATCGCTCCGATAGTCGAAATGTGTTTACTTACGAAGCCCAAATCAGATATGGTGGTTTTTATAGTGGTACTCGAAAAGGAGTAGAATTGGAAGGCAATTATCGGGTTCAACCTTGGGGGAATTTTGGATTAAAATTTGCCTATAATGATTTACAATTTGGCGGCCCTTATGGAGCAACGCAATTATTTTCCGTCAGCCCAAAAATAGAAATCAGTTTTTCTAATAACCTCTTCTGGACTACTTTTATTCAATATAATACGCAAGCAGAAAATTTCAATATCAATAGCCGTTTGCAATGGCGTTTCTCTCCAATGTCGGATATCTATCTGGTATATGTCGACAACTACACTGTCTTAGACAACTCAATAATGGGCTCACTGTTGGAATCAGATAATAGGGCGCTTATTTTGAAAGCGAGTTATTGGTATTAATCAATTCTTAAAATCACCCTAACAAAATTCTACACTCTGTT
>CALFWI010000061.1 GCA_937928615.1 uncultured Saprospiraceae bacterium
ATGTGGCTTTTCTTGATTGATATTAAATATGGCAGGATTTTCCCAATAAGGAGGTGTAGGCTGTTGGTCTTTCATTGGAAGTACTTTATATGTTTTTTACTCAAAAGTACTGTTTTTTTTACCACAGCTTGTCCCGTATTGCATCTTAGGGAGTTGCTAGTTACTGGTTGTCCTAGAACAACTAGTAACCAGCAACTAGCAACTTTAAAATTTCTTATCAAGCATTTATGAATTATTTTGTTAGTTGAGTAAATACAAGTCGAATTATATCAAATATCACCGAGCATTCCAGCCGACAAAATAATTTAGTTTAATTTGCGAAATTCGGGTTCAATAAAGTAATTTCGATTCATTATTTAATTTAAGCTTCAATATGAAAATCCGCACACTTTATACCATTTTTAGTTTAGCATTATTCGCTAGTATTTCACTCTCTAATACTGGTGGTAGGGCAGGCGCTGCCAATCGAGGAAACACAGGTGCACCTGGGGATGAAATGGCTGGCAATAATCCAAGAACTTGCCAAAGTTGTCACGCTACAGGAGATATACAAGTGTTATTATCTCTGGAAATTTTGGATTCGGATAATCATCCAATTACGGTCTACTCGCCTAATGAAATTTATACGGCGAAGGTGCGTATTGACTCAGCGGCGGGGCCAGCAGCCTTAGGCTACGGTTTCCAAATGGTCAGTTTATTTGATGCAGATAATACCGATGTAGATGGATGGGCAATATCGGGACATTCTGATAATGTACAAATCGAAGGGTCGACTACTAATAATCGAGTCTATGCAGAACATAAAGGGGTTAGTGATAGCAATGAATTTCTAGTCCAATGGCAAGCCCCAGAAGCGGGTAGTGGTGACCTTACCTTTTATGCGGTTGGCAACGGGGTTAATCGAAATGGAGCAACTAGTGGTGATGGCGCCACGCTTCCTGTAAAACTAACTTTAACTGAAAATATCGTTTCTAGCATAGCGGATTTAAATACGGTTGGTATTGGTTTACAAGTTGCGCCTAATCCTGTAACAGACTATTTGACTCTTACAATAGAGAGCCAAAAAGAGGAAGTTTTGACCACAAAAATTATCAGCGTTACTGGGCAAGTATTTCACCAACAAACCATCCAGTTATCTGCGGGTAAACAAATAATACCGATTGATTTAAGCCAATTACCCACAGGTATTTATTTTCTACAGAATAATAGCAAAAAAGTTATAAATACGCAAAAAATAATTAAATTATAGCAAAATAGTTATGTTTTATTCGTAAGAAAGGGTATCTTTGTAAAGTAATACTTTAAACTACACCCGTTTTTTAACAATACGTAGATAAAACCCTACGATAACCATCCGTTTTTATGTTCGCTAAAGAAAAACAAAAAACCTTATTCAATCTTTCCAAAGAATTATTAAAAAGTACCGTTGCTAATAATGAACTAGCGGCAAGCGACCAAGTCAATGCCTTAAGCCAAGTTATCCAATACCATGAATGGCGGTATTCCGTTTTGAATGACCCTGTGATTAGTGATTTTGAATATGATACCTTGTATAAAAAATTGGAAGCTTTAGAAAGTGCTTTTCCTAGTTTATTATCTCCAGACTCTCCAACCCAAAGAGTCGCGAATGATTTGACGGGAGATGCGCAATCTGTGGCGCATTTAACGCCCATGTTATCTTTGGATAATTCTTATAATGCGGAAGATTTAAAAGATTTTGATGAACGAATAAAAAAACTAACGGCTACCGCAGAAGATGCAGATATAGAATATGTTGTTGAACCAAAATTTGACGGTGGTAGTATTGCTTTGGTTTATGAAAATGACCGATTGGTAAGAGGCGCAACTAGAGGAAATGGTAAAAAAGGGGAAGAAATGACGCATAATGCCCGAGCGATGAAAAGCATTCCTATGAAGGCTAATTTCTCTAAATATGGCATTCAAAAAACAGAGTTAAGAGGAGAAGTACTGATAAGAAAAGATATTTTTGAAAAGGTCAATAAACAGCGAGAAAAAGCTGGAAAATCTATTTTTGCGAATCCTAGAAATGCGGCAACAGGTGGACTTAGAATGAAAAGTGCTAAAGAGTCTTCTAATAGAGGTTTAGAAGCTTTTATTTATCAATTGGGTTTTGCAGAAGGAATAGCAGGAGATGATATTTTAGCAAATTTCAAAACCCATAATGAAAGCATTAATCTACTAGGTGAACTAGGTTTTAAAGTGCCGACTATTGAAAGAAAAGTTTGTAAAAACATTAAAGAAGTAGCGGATTTTTGTTTGAAATGGCAAGCAGAGAGAGAGGCTTATGCCTATGAGATTGATGGAATGGTAGTGAAGGTAAATAGTCGAGAACTCCAAGAAAGATGTGGCTATACGAGTCATCACCCAAGATGGGCGATTGCTTTTAAATTTAAAGCCAAGCAAGCGACGACCAAATTATTAAATGTAGAATATCAAGTTGGGAAAGTCGGGTCAATTGCACCCGTAGCAAAATTAGCACCTGTGCAATTAGCAGGG
>CALFWI010000062.1 GCA_937928615.1 uncultured Saprospiraceae bacterium
TTTTCAACAATGTCTAAAGACGCTGCTTCTTGGCTCGTATAATGAATGGGCTGCCTAGCTACATAACAACCATCGCCAATCATGTGCGCTAGTAGAATAATCTCTTCGTCTTTTAAATCACTTTTTGATTGACTCGTCAAACTTCGAGAAGTAGCCACGTAATCGCCCTCTTTTAAATCAACTAATTGTTGCCATCCATCGATGGTATAAAAAGGATGATTTAAACTGGTTCTAATTTTAAAGCCAGATTGTGTTTCTACTTCAAATATTTCTTTTTCACCCGTTTCCCAAACATCTAAACAAGTAGATGCTTGTAATTTATATTGACTATTCATCGCCATAACGGGAAATCCACTTTTCCCTAATAATTCTTTGACTGGCTTGTATTCTCCTGTTGCTGGCAAATAAATTTCGGTATCTCCTGTGATACATTCCCGTAAATCTGATAATTGTGGTCGTTTCATTCCCCCTCTAGTTTCCACCGCCCGACTCAACTGGGACAAAGCAATCACAGGCACATTCAATTCCTTTGCCAAACCTTTCAAGCCCCGAGAAATCGACGAAATTTCTTGTTCCCGATTACCTTTATTCTCCCCTCCCCCAGTCATCAATTGCAAATAATCAATAATGACCATTTGAATATCATGTTGCATTTTCAAACGCCGACATTTCGCTCTTAATTCAAATATATTAATCCCTGGGGTATCATCAATAAAAATAGGCACTTCACTCATTTTCTCAATCACGCCTTGCAGTTGTTGCCATTCAAAATCTTCTAATTGTCCGCTTCTTAATTTACTACCAGAAATCTCTGCTTCCAAAGAAATCAATCTATTGACTAACTGAACATTGGACATCTCTAGCGAGAAAAAAGCGACGCCTTTTCCGAAGTCCATAGCAGCATTTTTGGCTAGAGCTAGTACTAAAGAAGTATTATGAGTGACAGTCATATCCTCTAATAAGAAGAGGTGGTTACCATCAATTTCAAAACCATAGTAATCATCTACTTTATCATATTCTACTTGAATACCTGTTACTTGCCAATTCACTTTACTACTCCAAGGACTTGGTTGTTTACGTTTAATTTTAATTGGAATACGGTCAATATCACCATAAATTCTCAAACGATAAACAGTAGTTTCATAACCAACTTTTGCAATACTTGCTTTTTTAGGTGTAAAAGAAGTTCTAAAACCCAGAGAATCACATAAAAATTTAATGTCCCTAACTAATCGCTCACTTTTTTGAGCAATCTCTAAACCGTTGGATTGCACCAAATAATGTCCATCACTATCAATCAATCCAGCTAATAATTCCAGTCTATTTTTGGTGGAATTAGTTAAATAATCTTTTGGTATGTGTTTATTACCAAGTACATCAATATTTCGCAATTCTACTTTTAAAGAATAACCTTTTTTTCCAGTATGTCCACCTGAAATTCCATACCTAGGACATTTATCAGGATTACCTTCATATTGTTTTAATTCAAGACCAAGTGTATTGGCATATTGTTGTAAATAAGTAACTATTTCTTCATCCTTATTAGAAATCTCATTTTTACTAGAAGTACCATCTCCCAGCCACAGTCCTAAAAAGTAAGGAGGTAGAGGTAGTTCTTTTTCAGGAAATTCAACAGCTACTCGATACCCTTTATAACTAGATTTAAATTTTGTTGTTTTTTGAGCATATTCTTTAACATTAATATTCAAAATATCTCCTTGCTGATGAGGGCCTTCATTGCGGCTTCTTTTCAAGGAAAGAATATGACTTTCATTGACTCGATAATCTATTCCTTTATTTTGGCGCACCCAATACATACCTTCTCTACCTCTTGCCAAAGAAAGGACTTTTCTAGGAGTAGAATCATCCCCCATCAATAAATCACCAACAAGTACATCTTCTACCTTTTTCAAAGAACCATCATACATTAATACTTTAGTTCCTTTGCCTAGGCATTTACCCATTCCCGGCCTAGCCGCCATAATAATCAAATCCGAAGGCTGCCAACCAGAAGTAATTCGGTCTAAGTCCGTAAATCCTGTAGGTACACCCGTTAATCCAGCTTCTCGTTTTGACAACTCTTCTAAAGCCTTTAAAGCTTTCCCTGCCAGCGTTCCCATACTTTCGTAACTACGACTCAGGTTTTGCTGGGTAATATCAAACAAACCTTGTTCCGCATCATCTAGTAATTGGAAAACATCGGTGGTATCATCATAAGCATCTCGAATAATTTTGGTAGACACTCGAATCAATTCCCGTTGAATATGCTTTTGCGCAATCAAACGAGCATGGTATTCAATATTCGCAGCAGAAGCCACTCTGTTGGTCAAACCAACTAAATAATAAGGCCCACCTGCTACATCTAACTCCCCACCTTTTTTTAACTCTTCGGTTACCGTTAATAAATCAACTGGCTGAGAACGTTCAAATAATCTAAGAATCGCTTTATAAATAGCTTGGTTAGCATCCGAATAAAAACTTTCCGCACGTAGAATATCAATCACAATAGCAATCGAATCCTTATCTAGCATCAATGCGCCCAATACCGCCTCTTCCAAAGGCAATGCCTGTGGTTGCACCTTCCCCAATACATAACTGGACAAATCTCCCTCATTTTTTTGAGGGCGAAGATTAGGGTTCCATTTGCCTGGTTTATTCTTATCTTTATCTGCCATAGTGCTAATATAATTATTTGTGTAGTTGCCATTTTAGTCGTAATACAAAAATACAACCTAAAACCTAGTTTATCTAATTAGCAAAATAAATATATATTGCTAAAAATGTTAGTAACTCTACTTTTCAATGTTAGTAACTCATCTTAAATAGCGACTTTTCCACAATGTGATGAAAAATAAGTACACATTAAAAAAAGTACACATTATGAAAAAATAAGCCCAATTACTTGTAAAAATGCCACATTATAGCCATTAATCGGGCATAATATAAAACATAATTAGATGTATAAATGTAGTGAATTCACCTATCAAAAAGGAGTGTTAATAAAATGTGGAAATCTTGTGTAGTTAGTGGAAATGTTTTCATATTTATATTAAAATAATATGAAAATCGTTTTTTATATCAGCAAAAAAATTACACATTTTTTATACGCTACAAAAATATTTTAAATTACACGATTAATCAATTATTTGTTTTAAAAATGCAAAATACCAAGCAATTAAAAAATCAATTAATATAGAAAGTTAAACATTTAAAATTGAAAATTAATGAGTATTTTACATTTTAATGGACATCAAATAGGTCAATTGTTGTATGCTTATATTCTCGTATTGCTATATGACTATACAACAATATAGCCATATAACCATTTGATGAATCTTGAGAGACTATATTCAAATATAAATTCCACTAATTTGTAACACACTCAAAATTAATAAAACCCTTTTTATTCTATAAGCTTCCTTTCTAAATCCAATCCATGTACTTACCTTCGCAGTTCATAAATGTAGGATAAAAGCATGCAATACACAAATTACGATTTACAAGATACGATTGTCGCCTTAGCCACCCCTCCTGGTGTTGGTGCCATTGGCGTGATTCGATTATCGGGCAAAGAAGCGATTACTATCGCCAATTCGGTTTTTTCTGGTAAAAATTTGACCAAACAAGCCAGTCATACCATTCATTTAGGGACCGTAAAAGATGATACTCAGCATATTATAGATGAGGTGTTAATGTCTTTATTCGTTGCCCCAAAATCCTACACCAAAGAAAACGTGGTCGAAGTTTCTTGTCACGGTTCTAGTTATATTATTCAACAATTAATCCAACTATTTATTGAGAAAGGCGCTCGGATGGCGCAACCGGGTGAATTCACCCTCAGAGCCTTTTTAAATGGGCAAATGGATTTATCGCAAGCCGAAGCCGTAGCAGATTTAATTGCCTCTAACTCTGCCTCTGCGCACGCTATTGCCATGCAACAAATGCGAGGCGGTTTCTCCAATGAAATTCAAAAATTAAGACAAGAGTTATTAGATTTTGCCAGTCTCATAGAATTAGAACTAGATTTCTCCGAAGAAGATGTCGAATTTGCCGACCGAACGGAATTAAAAGCTTTAGTTGCTAAAATCCAATTATTAATCAAGTCCCTGATTGATTCTTTTCAATTAGGAAATGTAATTAAAAAAGGCGTCAATACCGTTATTGCAGGACGACCTAATGCAGGAAAATCGACCCTCTTAAATGCTTTACTCCAAGAAGAACGTGCCATCGTTTCCGAAATAGCGGGTACGACCAGAGATACCATCGAAGAAATCTTAAATATCCAAGGCATCGAATTCCGCCTCATTGATACGGCTGGTATCCGAGATGCCCAAGACCAAATAGAAGCAGTCGGTGTCCAAAAAACGATGGAAAAAGTCCAACAATCCGCTATTTTAGTCTATGTTTTTGATGCGATGAAACTTCCACCCGAAGAAGTACAAAAAGACCTCGAAGCTTTAAAAGAACCCAATCAAGCGATTCTATTAGTCCCCAATAAAATGGACTTAAATCCTTATCTCCGTCCAGATGAATATGTTACTGATTTAGTTCCTGCTAAAAATATCGTAACGACTTCTGCACTCGAAAAGATGAACATCTCCTACCTCAAAGAAAAACTCTATCAAACCGTTATTACCAAACAAATTAATTTAGATAACCCCATCGTTTCTAATACACGGCATTTGGAAGCTTTGCAAAATGCCCATCATTCTTTGACAGAAGTCTTGGCGAGTATGGACATGGGCGTGACTTCTGATTTTGTGGCTATGGATATTCGACGGGCTTTGTACTTTCTTGGGGAGATAGTTGGGGAGGTTAGTACGGATGATTTGTTGGGGAATATATTTTCGAATTTTTGTATCGGGAAATAGATTCGATAATTCATTATTGCTTAATATAAATCAATACTATTTAAACTACTGTTAATCAAAGCAATTACCTTCATTCCACTCCATTCAGTTTATTATTAATTATATCTAATAATTGCCTTTTTTGTACCTTAATTATATCTTTCCACTATAACATTGTATTTCTAAATATCAAAAGGCACAAATTAGTGAAATTATGGCAGTAAATGACACTTTATTTCATTTATAGAATTAGCCTATCTAGAAATTAGAGACTGTACTTGCCAATTAGATGGCAAAGACGGCTGTTATCGCTGCGTTTTTAATTATAGTAATCAGTATCTAAGAGACGAGATTAGTCGCCGAAAAGCAGAAAAACTATTTGCCAAAATTAGAAATACAAGCGAAAGTTGGGAAATTATCCCCAACGGACTTGGCAAAGTAACCAATACAGGACAAATAGAGGAATCAGAATTAGAAAAGCGTTTTGTCCGGGTATTACGAAATTTAGCTATTTCCAAAGCAATAGAAGGCTGGAAATTTACAGATGAAAATGTAGATGGAATTATCAATTATCGCTTACATCTAAAAACAGCACAATCTCAATTAGAATATTTTATTCAACCGCAATATCAATTAGGAAAATCGCAGGGAGTGCAGTACAGTACGAGAGCAGATTTTTTAATTCGTTGTCTATCAGCAACCATCAATGGAAAAGAATGGAGTCCAGAAGATTTACAACAAATCAAACCTATTGCCATTTATTTAGACGGTTATCAATATCATGCCACTAAAGAAAATCCAAGATTTGAAAAAGATGTTGCTTGTCGGCATGCGATTTTGGATTCGGGGGCATTTTATTCTTGGACCTTGACTTATCAAGATGTACTACTTTTTGAAGAACAACTAGGGGATAAAATCGCTATTGATAGTCTTCACAAAGG